>CBFGNP010000248.1:0-6501 GCA_965650095.1 uncultured Pedobacter sp.
CTGGCATATCGAATGTTCAGCAATGAGTGCCAAATACCTGGGAGCAGAGTTTGATATCCATGGTGGCGGAATGGACCTCGCAGCAACGCATCATACCAACGAAATTGCCCAGTCCGAAGCTTGCAGTCATAAGCAGCCTGCAAAATACTGGATGCATACCAATATGCTTACGGTGAATGGCACACGCATGTCTAAATCGGCCGGCAACGGATTTCTTCCGGGAGAACTTTTCACCGGCAATCATCCTTTGCTTACCCGTGGGTATAGTCCCATGACGGTTAAATTCTTTATGCTTCAGGCGCATTACCGGAGTACACTGGATTTTTCAAATGAAGCACTGGAGGCTTCCGAAAAAGGCTTCAGAAGATTAATGAATGCGGTAAACCTGCTCGAAAAACTGGTGCCTTCTTCAAACTCTGATTTCGAGATTGAGCCCATCATTATGAATTGTGTTCATGCAATGAATGATGATTTCAACAGTCCTGTCGTGATTGCCGAATTGTTCGAAGCTGCCCGAATCGTCAATACGGTACATGATGGAAAAGCCAGGATCTCCGCAGCAGAACTGGATAACCTGAAAAAACTGATGCATGATTTTGTCTTCGATGTTTTCGGGTTGATGGATGAAGAGAGCTCAAACATCGAGTTAAACGCGGTACTGGACATGGTCATCGATCTTCGTAAGGTGGCAAAAGAAAACAAAGACTACGCAACTTCTGATAAGATCCGTCTGGGCCTGCAAAGTATGGGTATACTGTTACAAGATGGTAAAGAAGGTACTACCTGGACGAAAGCCTGATGTGGTAATTGTTCAATCTTTTTTAAATAAAAAAAAACCAAACCCTATATTCGTAACGCAAAAACCTTAAATATGATGAATAAGTTTCTTTATACAATTATTGTCGCTTCTATAAGCATTGGTGCCTATGCCCAAAAATCAGATGGAAGCACTAAATCTTTAGTGAAGGCCGAAAAAGAGTTTGCCGAAAGCTTTGCAAAAAATGGCTCCAAAACAGCCTTTGCTGCCTTTGCTGCGGCCGATGGCCTGGCATTCAGACCTAATCCGGTAAATGCCAGAAATTTTTATGCTTCGCAGCCCGAAAGTAAGAACATCAGCTGGACGCCTGTTTATGCCAGAGTATCAAAAAGTGGCGATTGGGGCTTTACAACCGGTCCTTATATCGAGAGTGGAGATAAAACTGCTTACGGGCAATATTTAAGCGTGTGGAAGGCTGTTGACGGAAAGTGGCAGCTGGACCTCGATCTGGGTATTTCCAGCAATAAGCCATTGAACAAAGTAACGCAGGAATTTATTGAACCTAAAGAGTTTTATAAGCCTAAATTTTTAAATGATAAGCAAAGGGCAGCCGGTGCTGACATTATAGCCACTACCGAAAAAACGTTAAATGCCACTTTAAAATCATATGGGATCTCCGCATTTTCGGGCTTCCTGAATCCGGATGCACGTCTTTTGTTTCCCGGCAATGAGCCCATTATTGGCAAAGACAAAATATTGCCCTTCTTTAATAGTATGATCAGCAAAGTATCACTGAAAACCACTAAGGTAAGCAAGGCGGACGGTGGCGACCTGGCCTATTCTTATGGCATGGCAACGGTTGATTACAGAGCGGACTTACGGGAAAGCTTTAATTATGTATTCATCTATGAGCGCCAGCCAGATCACAACTGGAATATTATTGTGCAAGTATTTGCTCCTGCAGAGCGTTAGTAATATCCGTTCACAAATAGAGGTCTCTTATTTTTAAGGGACCTTTTTTGTTCGCGTCCAATAAATCCTTATTTTATGCCGTTATTTAACTGTAAATGAAGAAAACACTAATAATTACGCTACTGGGGCTTACTTTCCATGCGCATGCCCAGAAATTTATGCTTGTAGGCCACCAGGGCGCAAGAGGCATTATGCCCGAAAATACCATTGTGGGGATGATCAAAGCCTTAGACCTGAATGTAAATGTCTTGAACATGGGAGTAGTGATCTCCCAAGACGGGGAGGTTGTGCTTTCTCATGAGCCTTATTTTAACAATGAGATCAGTACACGGCCTGATGGAAAGCCGATCTCCTTCAAGGACGAGAAGAAGTATAATATGTTTGAAATGGATTATGAAGAGATCAGGAAATTTGACGTAGGGACAAAGGTGCATAGCCGTTTTCCCGGACAAATGAAAATAAAAGCTTATAAACCGCTCCTTGGCGAGGTTATAGATTCTGTGGAGGCTTATGTAAAAGAACATAAGCTTGAAAAGCCAATCTATAACATTGAAACAGCACTGATCAGAAAAGGCGATGGCATATTTCAGCCTGATGCTTCTGTTTTCATTGAAAAGATCATGGAAATAGTGAAAGAAAAAAGGCTAACCAAAAGAGTAATCATACAATCACTGGATATACGCACACTTCAATACCTGCACGCGTATTTCCCATCCATAAAAACGGCATTGATGATAGATGAGAAGCAGGATTTCGAAGAAAGCGTTGCAGGCCTGGGCTTTACGCCAACCTATTACAGTCCGTATTACGTGCTGGTAGGGAAAGGGCTGGTAGACCGCTGCCACGCCGCTGGAGTAAAAATTATTCCCTGGACGGTAAATACGGCGAAGGACATGAGATACCTGATCGGTCTGGGTGTTGACGGGTTGATCACGGATTACCCCAATCAATATACCCAGCTCATGCGAAAATAATTCTAATACAGGTTTTTGATGATGTTTTCTATAGAAAGCCCTTCCGCCTCTGCCCGGTAATTGCGCACAATGCGGTGGCGAAGAATGGCTTCTGCTACCGCCTGGACGTCCTCAATATCGGGGGCGTATTTCCCGGTAATTGCTGCATGGCATTTCGCCCCAAGGATCAGGAACTGCGAGGCCCTGGGGCCCGCACCCCAGTTTACATATTTATTCACCTCTTCAGTAGATAAAGCGGTATTTGGCCGGGTTTTGCTCACCAGCTTCACCGCATACTCCACCACATTGTCGGTTACGGGAATATTCCTCACTAGTTTCTGGAAGTACTGGATCTGGCTGGCATTGATAATTTTGTTTAGCGCAACTTCATTGTTGCCGGTCGTATTTTTTACGATGGTCAGCTCCTCCTCAAAGGAAGGATAACCTAAGTGTACGTTGAACATAAAACGGTCAAGCTGGGCTTCTGGAAGAGGATAGGTACCTTCCTGTTCAATCGGATTCTGGGTAGCCAGCACGAAGAAAGGATTCGGTAGTACATGCCTTAATCCGCCGGCGGTAACCGCTTTTTCCTGCATGGCTTCCAGTAGTGCGGCCTGTGTTTTTGGCGGCGTTCTGTTGATTTCGTCCGCAAGGATGATGTTGGAGAATACAGGGCCGTTGATGAATTTAAAATTCCGGTCTTCTCCAAGTATTTCGGCACCTATGATGTCGCTAGGCATCAGATCCTGTGTAAACTGGATCCTGTTAAAGTTCAGGTCCAGCACATTCGCTACCGTTTGAACCAGTAAGGTTTTGGCCAGTCCGGGTACACCTACTAATAGACAATGTCCATTGCTAAAAATAGCGATCAGGACCGACTTGATGATTTCGTCCTGCCCGATAACAAATTTTCCTATCTCCGCTTTAATGCTTTTGTAGGATTGATGCAGGGCATCAACGGCTTTGATGTCATTGTCGAACTGCATATGCCCTTATTTTTTTGCAGATTTAGCAGACCAGATCTTTAGTTCGTCACAACTGTTATAATCGTCATCAATCCGGATATAAGTGTTTTCTCTTCTTTTCTCAAACCACTCACTTAAAACTTTATCGGTTTTTTCCTGCTGGGCTTTTTCTTTAAATTTAGCATAATCCTGCTCCAGGTTTCCTTTGTGAGGTGGGATCTTGGATTTTAAATAGAGGATCTTATATCCTTCTTTGCCACTTTGATCAGTAAAAAGACTAGGGGTTGATATCCCTCCCACCTTCATGGTATCTACGATCAGGAATACCTTAGGATCAAGCTTATCGGCCGGGATAAAGGTTGTTCTTGCGGTAACATTATCCGCATATAACAACATCCCCCCATTGTATTGAGACTCCTTATTGTCTGAGTATTGGGAAGCAGCGAAGGAGAAGGGCATTTTTTTGCTGACCAGGTTCTTGTAAATGGTATCTGCCTTAAGTTTAACACGATCCAGACTTGCAGGGGTAGTTTGTGGGCGGATGAGGATATGGCGGGCCTGAACCTGCTCCCCGCGACGTTCGATCACTTGTAAAATATGGAAGCCGTGCTCCGTCTCAAAAACCGGTGATAACTCTCCGGCCTTTAATTTAAACGCCTGTGCGGTAAACTCTTTCACCATCCTGGTGCGGTCGAAAAAACCGAGGTCACCACCATCAGGTGCGGATCCCGGATCTTCAGAATAGGATTTGGCAAGGAATGCAAAATCTTCCCCGCTTTTAATCCTTAATCGTAAAGCCTCAATTTTATCATGGTATCTTTGCTTCTCTGCCTTGGTTAGTTTGGGATACATCACAATTTCACCAATCTCGAATTCCGTCGGGATATCCGGCAAACTGTCTTTTTTATAGCCCTCAAAATATTTTTTAACTTCCAGAGGAGTAATGCTTACATCCTGGGTAATCTTCTGCTGCATTTTGTTTGAGATCAGTTGTTCTTTAATCTCTGGTCTGATCTCATCTTTATATTGCAGGACAGAGCGGTTTAAGAACTGCTCCAAACGTTCCTGTCCGCCAGCCCTCTGGATCTGGTAACGCATACGTTTTTCTACTTCTTCATCAATCTGCGATTCTTCTACCACTACAGAGTCGATCTCAGCCTGTTGTTTTAATAGCTTTTGTGCAAGCATCTGTTGCAGAATATAGCACTTCACTTTTGGGTCATCCGGGTTTCCGGAATTCAGAAACTGTGCATATTGCTGGTTTAAATCAGATAACAGAATAATATTGCTTCCCAATACCGCTACTACTTTATCTATGTTCTTCTTTTGTGCCTGGGTATTTAAAAACAAACAGATTAGTCCGCTTGCGATCACTAAAATTTTTTTCATTATATCTATATTCAATTGTATTCCTTTGCAAATTTAATATTCTCCGGGGTTAATGGCTGCTTTACTTACAATTTTGCCAGTTTCTTTACTTCTGTCTGGTTAATTTTTACCGTATGTTTTTTTCTCAGGGCGGTTATCCAGACCTGTTCCAGACTGTCCTGGTCATCCTTCGGTTTATTCCATATTTTTATTTCCGATACATTAAACATTAATGCAGCATCTTTATACTCGTCCATGGTCATTTTATACACCGGACTACCCTTTGCTATTCTGTTTTGTGCAGCCAGTGTTGTTTCATAATTTTTTATTTCAGAAAGATAGGCTGTGTCCTTATCGAGGGCCATCTCTTTAGCATCTAAAACTTTAAGTTTAAAGTTAATGTACTGGTTTAAATAAGCCTCCAGATCTTTAGCCGTGACACTTGCATTGTTCGCATGGTTCTTTTTATAAAACCACATGAATTCTTTATTGGTGATCGGCTTTCCATCAATGGTAGCTATATTTTGTGCAAACACACCGGTAAAAGAAATACATAAAATGATAATGCAATAAGCTTTTCTCACAAAAGTTATTTAGTATATATTTTTTAAGGCATAAAAGTAATAAATAAAGGCGCTATAATAAGATATTTAACTAATTTTAACAGAAAAAATATTCGAAGTAAAATTGTCATTAATGAATAGCCAATTAACCGTTGATGCCGCAGCCCTGCGTTTGTTTTTTACAGACGATATCTATCTGATCAACGATGCTGATCGTCAGCATGATACTTCTGCTGTTGTGCAGAATGCAATGGTCAGTATAACAGAAAATCTGATTACCGGATCTATGCCTGAGATACCTGAAATAAAGTCGCAGATTCCTTCTCTGGTTGCTGAGCCTGTTGCCTCGCTGGTTCAACAACCTGTAGCGTTTAAATTTTTAGGCAAAAACAAGCGCAATATTCTGATCCTTGTTAACGACGAAAATAATGAAGTAAGCGATGAGCCTGGGCGCGAGCTGCTGCGTAAAATTGTGAAGTCTGTAAACCTTAGCGCGAACGATTTTGCCTTGCTGAACTATGCCGGCTACAAAGGCACCGGGTTTAAACAGTTGCAGGAATACTTCTCCTGTACCTTGGTTTTTGCATTCGGGGTAACGCCAGCTGAACTTTCATTGCCCGCACATCCGGAACACGCCATCATATCGGAGGGGAATGTAAGAATGATCTTTTCTGCGGAATTGCGGGTACTTGAACAGCATGCTGCCGGGAAAAAAGCTTTATGGGGCAGTCTTCAAAGTCTTGGATTATAATATGAGAGCACTTGTATTTGCTACCAATAATCAGCACAAAACACAGGAGGTGCGTAACCTGCTTTTAAATGAATATAGCATATTAAATCTGAACGATATTGGCTGTTCAACTGATATCCCTGAAACAGGTAGTAGTTTTGCGGAATACGGCACCCTGAAAAGTCGCTATGTT
>CBFGNP010000249.1:0-6479 GCA_965650095.1 uncultured Pedobacter sp.
AATAAGGTTCTGTCTTCATCACGCTCCTGAAAAAGTTCCTCCCTTGCATAAGTCTCTGTAACCCTGGGAACAATGTACTGCGGCGAAAACCGTCTGGACAAGTACAATGGAACACTTTCTACAATGGCCCTGTAAAATTTGCTGTCTTTCCCCAGAAACATGTCCAGGCCAATGCCCATATAATCATCGCCAATAGGGGTCTGGACTGCAAAGCCGGAGATGAAAGCAATAAAGCGCGGTATCTGGATATCCGGATAATAATATTTAATGTATTTAAAGGTCTGCGTAAGGTCTTTTTCAAGCGGCTCCAGGCTGGTAAAAACACTGTCCTTTTCCTTGTTCAGGTCCTCATATGCCTGATCGGTAAACAGCGTAGACAGCATTTGCTCATTGCTATAGCTGTCGTTACCCACCATCCGGTGCAGGTAATCCTCATAAAAGGCACCGTACTTCTTTTGCAGCAATGCATCAGTTTGCTTAAGGCCTGCTTTTTTTCCGTTGTACAAGTCCTGATCGAAGCGATCAATTTTTACATTGAGCTGAATTGCACTTACATCTGGTTTGGTACCTTGTTTGCAGGAAAGAAATGCTAATATAAACAGAAAAAATAAATAGCTTTGGCTGAATTTTATAGGATAGTTCATTACAAACAAATATATAAATATGAACCGTTATTCGCTTGCAATTGTTAGGAATAGCCGATAGCAGGTTTCCCAAAATTTAACAAATAAAACACATTCCAATGAAACCATCATGGGCAAAGATGCAAAACAACGATGAAATTGCTTATGATGGCTTCATAACCATTAAAAAAACAAATTATAATCCTATGAAAACAACCTTGATCAGCTTGCTGCTATTGTTTATAACCGGGCATCTTTTTGCCCAGCAATCACTATCTTCCTACGGTTTCCGTCTGGGGCTTACTGCACACCCCACCGTAGGTTGGATAAAGCCGGAAACCGGGAAGACAAATAGCGTGGCTCTAGGATTCTCTTATGGCTTACTGGCTGATTTCAATTTTGCTGAAAATTATACGTTTGCAACAGGATTAACCATTACCACTATAAACGGTAAGAGTACAGAGGTTAATGTTCCACCCTATTACGATGGATCAGATACCCAAACAGCCTATGATCTGAAGTATAAGCTTCAATACATTGAAATCCCCCTTACGCTGAAATTGAAGACCGTTAAAGTGGGGGAGGTAAGATGGTACGGACAATTTGGTCTGTCTAATGATTTCAATATCGGAGCCAAACAATCTTCAGAAGCTGCCGGGAAGCCCATAGAGGATAACCGAAACATTTCGGATCAGATCAATTTCTATCGTGCAGGCCTGATATTGGGTGCCGGAGGTGAATTTGACGTTGCCGATCACACCAGCATTACAGCCGGATTAACTTTTAACAATGGTTTTACCGATATTGCGGAGGATAAGAACCACAAGGTCCGTAATCATTATATCGGCATAAATTTTGGTGTTTTCTTTTAACCGTTCCCCGGAGCAAGGCAGTGTACAAGATCCATGTACGCTTCATAACCATTAAAAACAATATATACCCATGAAAATCGCGTTAGCACAACTTAACTATCATATTGGTAATTTCGAATACAACACAAACAAGATCATTGAGCACATTGAACTGGCAAAAGCCAGGGGTGCCGATCTGATTGTATTTGCCGAACTGGCAATATGCGGTTATCCGCCACGCGATTTCCTGGAATTCGATGAGTTTATTGAACTGAGTGAAAAAGCAGCCGGACAAATTGCCAGCCACTGTAAAGGAATAGCCTGTATTGTGGGTTTGCCTGTTAAAAATGACGTGCTTGCAGGAAAGGATCTCTATAATGCGGCTTATTTTATTGAAGATGGACGTGCAAAAGCAGTCGTAAAAAAGGCCTTACTGCCCAATTATGACGTGTTTGATGAGTACCGGTATTTTGAGCCTGCCAGGGAATTCGAATGTATAGATTTTAAGGGGACTAAAATTGCAGTTACCATCTGCGAAGATCTGTGGAACATCAACAATAACCCCTTGTATGTTTCTTCTCCTATGGATGAGCTGATCAAACAAGAGCCAAAGCTAATGATCAATATCGCCGCATCGCCTTTTTCTTACCTGCATGATGAAGAACGGGTGCTCGTATTGTCTGATAATGCAAAGCAATACCAGCTGCCATTGCTCTATGTTAACCAGGTTGGCGCGCAAACTGAAATCATTTTCGATGGGGGATCACTGGCATTTGATGGCACAGGAAACCTGCTTGATGAAATGCCTTACTTTGAGGAGGCCCTTCGCGTTTACGAATTTGGGGACAACAGCATTAAAGGCTATGCGCCCATAGCCCATCAGGCTGTTGAAGATATTGAACAGATCTATAGTGCCCTGGTTTTAGGCATTAAAGATTATTTCGTCAAATCAGGATTCAGCAAAGCTGTACTGGGTTTGTCAGGAGGCATTGATTCTGCACTTGTTTGTGCCCTTGCCTGTCGCGCTTTAGGCCCCGAAAATGTAATGGCCGTACTGATGCCATCTAAATATTCTTCCGATCATTCTATTCAGGATGCTTTAGACCTGGTAAATAATATTGGCTGTATGCACGAGATCGTCCCCATAAAAGAAGCCGCCGATGCATTTGACAGCATGATGGCTCCGGCCTTTCGGGGACTGCCCTTTAACCTTACGGAAGAAAATATACAGGCCCGCTGCCGGGGGATTATTGTCATGGCGATGTCCATCAAATTTGGCTATATTTTACTGAACACGTCTATTAAATGTGAATGTGCAGTAGGCTATGGTACCTTTTATGGAGATATGTGTGGCGCTATTGGGGTGATAGGAGATGTTTACAAAACCCAGGTTTACCAGCTGGCACATTATATCAATAAAGATGGGGTCGTCATTCCTGAAAATTCCATTATGAAGCCACCTTCTGCAGAACTCAGACCTGGACAGAAGGATTCTGATTCTCTGCCAGATTATGATATTCTTGATAATATATTGTTCCAATATATTGAATTAAAACAAAGCTCTTCGGCCATTATTGCACAAGGCTATGATGAAGCTTTAGTCAGGAGAGTCATAAAAATGGTCAATACAGCAGAGTTTAAACGCTATCAGACGCCGCCAATCCTGCGCATTTCACCTAAGGCTTTTGGCATGGGCAGAAGGATGCCTATTGTAGGGAAATACCTGTCTTAGGTCAGGCTTTTCTGATCCATTTTCTATAAGGTATGATCAGGGCCAGTAAAAGCGCGCTTATACATAAGAATTTTGCGATGATGTCGCCGGTCCTCACGTATAAGGTCAGTTCGTCATTTAAGTTGATATCGGCTTTTAATGCCGTCCTGGTCCACCATCCGGCTTGCTTTATGACATCACCTTTTTGGTTGATGAAACAGGAGATCCCCGTATTTGCCGAACGGACTACATACCGCCGGGTTTCAATAGCCCTTAATTTTGCATAAAGGAGGTGCTGGTCTTTTCCCGAGGTATTTCCCCACCAGCCGTCGTTGGTGATAATAGCGATGAACTGAGCACCATTCTTTACTGCTCCGGCAATCCATTCTCCCCAGAGCGACTCATAACAAATCACGGGGGCTACGCCGATGCCGCTATAGGCATAAAACACACCTGGGTGGTCCTGCCATCCCCATCCGCCGCCGCTGCCTCCAAAGCCTTCAAAAATAGGCGCTAAGATAGAGAAGGCAGCCGGGAAAGGCATTTTTTCTACCCCGGGCACCAATTTAGATTTATGGTAAAATTGGACGTTCGCAGAGTTTTCAACCTGCATTGCTGCATTAAAGCTATCGTAAAACATCCCATTCTGGGCTTTTTTAGCAGATAAGGTCTGCGCATTGCTATACCATTTCAGGCTTTCGATGCCCGTAATTACTGTTCCATTCTTATACCGGGAAAGAAACTGCTGAACTGTCCTAAAATCCGGGTTACTGCGTATTCTGTCTTCATCCGCATAATTGGGAATCGCCGTTTCAGGCCAGATAAAATACTCCGTATTGGGTTGCGCAATGGAATCAGAAAGATGGGTCAGTATATTGAGCTGGTCGGCCGTGGAAAGGCTGCCAAATTTTTCATAAGGATCAATATTCGGCTGTACGGTTACCACATTTACCGGGACCTGCTTTTCCTTGTACTGGGTGTATTTGGTTAAGGAAAGGCCTGCGGGTAGCAAAATAAACAAGCCCCATATCCCTGCGGGCCTGAATTTCAAATAGCCTTTAGCATTGGACCTGAATTGTTTATACGCTTCAAAAGCTAAAATGTTACTTAACAGTATCCACAGGGAACCCCCATAAACACCTGTATATTCATACCATTGGGCCAGCTGATGCATACCCGATAATCCATTTCCTAAAGTCATCCAGGGAAAGGAGAGGTCCCAGCTTTGATGCAGGTACTCCATAGCCACATAGAATGACACCAGGCCCGCATAAGCGATTTTTTTGCTGCTTACCTTTTGCAAACGGTAATACATCCAGAAAGCAAAGGTCATCAGCAGCGCCCCCAATCCGAAAGGGATAAGAGATACGAATGCGGATACCACAGGGTTATTTACTGCACTGATGGCATTGTATACCCAGTAAATGGATGCCGTGTTCCAGAGCAGAAAAGTCAGCCCTGCAGTTAAGAATACCTGCTTGCCCGTTTTTCCTTCTTTTTTAAGAAGGATCTTGTCTAGTACAATCAGCAGAGGCACCAGGGCAATCAGTAACAGCGGGGTGGTATATGGTATTGGCGGCCAGGCTAGCCACATTAAAAACGCACTTAGTGAGGCCAGTGGAGCAGTATTTCTAAACTTCATTCACCCTGGCTTATAAGGTATCTAATATGTTGGCCTTCTTCGCTTCGTACTCTTCCTGGGTAATGAGGTGCTTGTCATATAAACTTTTCAGTTTCCTTAGTTTTAAGGTCGTTTCATCTTCCGGTTCCTCAACAGGGCTGGAAGGACTTGCAGTTGGTTGAGAAAAGAAAGGAGCAGGCGCTTCTGCAGGGTCAGGTGAAGCGGCGTTTACCGTCACAGGCGAAGCTGATGAACGTTTTTCTTCCAGCTCTGATTGTCTTTGCTGCTCTTTAAAATTCTCCAGCTGCTCGTAAGCTGCCTGGTATAATTTGCGTGCCTGTACTTTGGGGATGTATTCCGTAGTGATATTTTCACCATGCAAAGGCACACAGATAAATTTAGAACCAAAGAACTCTTCTTTAAAAGAAACCTCCTTAATGCTTTTCCAGGAGATATCCTTAAAGTTCATCGTGATGCCGAAATTTCCAGGCTCACAGTAAAAGATTCTTTTGTTGCTCACGGCAATACAATCAGGAAGCAGGTTCACAGCCGGCTTTTTCTGTACCGCCATATAGATCAGCTCCTCATTGTTGCTCAGCATGTCATTCAGTTTACCCAAAACCTTTTCAACCGCTTTTGGGTCTTGTTCGTCACTTAAAAATCTATCTATTAATATCATGATGTTTCTTTTATACCGGATATCAAAAATTGAACCCAATTAATCCTTGCTGTATTTTGGCTTCTTCTTCTCTTCTGCTCCGGCAACACAAATTACAAATTCTCCTTTTAATATATTGTTTTCAAAATGTGATTTAATTTCTGTCAAGGTGCCTCTAACGGTTTCTTCGTACAGCTTGGTCAGTTCCCTGCTTACCGAGGCTTGCCTTTCTGCACCCATGTACTGTGCAAATTCTTCCAGTGTTTTCAATAAACGGTGCGGACTTTCATAACATATAATGGTCCGCTCTTCTTCCGCCAGTTTTTTTAAACGCGTTTGTCTGCCTTTTTTGACGGGTAAAAATCCTTCAAAAACAAAAGCATCGCAAGGCAATCCTGAGTTCACCAGTGCAGGCACAAATGCTGTCGCGCCGGGCAGGCATTCTACCTCAAGTTCGTTTTTTAAGGTTTCCCTGACCAGGAAAAAACCCGGATCTGAGATGGCAGGTGTTCCTGCATCAGAGATAAGGGCCACATTTTTACCTTCTTTTAGAAACCGGATGATTTCGCTGGTGGCCTGGTGCTCATTGTGTTGGTGATGCGAGTATGCTTTTTTATCTATTCCAAAATGTTTCAATAAGGGAGCGCTGGTCCGCGTATCCTCAGCAAGGATGACATCTGCTTCTTTTAAAATCCTTATTGCTCTGAAAGTCATATCCTCCAGGTTGCCAATTGGTGTAGGAACAAGATAAAGTTTACCCATTATATTTATGGTTTTGGATTTTTTTTTGGATTAGGGTTGATCATGCAGTTTTCAAATTTACGATTTCGTTTGAAGGAATGGCATAAAATAAACTGCGAAGGGTATTGACCCCTTATAAAATAAATAGCCTACCGATAATCGCAAATCAATACTATCTTTGAAAAAAAATAAACAATGCTGCAAGTTAACTATATCCGCGAAAACAGAGATAAAGTTTTAGCAGGCTTAAACCTGAGAAACTTTAAACAGCCAG
>CBFGNP010000250.1:0-6474 GCA_965650095.1 uncultured Pedobacter sp.
TGGGACTGGATATTTTTAACGAAGTGCGAAAACGGGTGCCTTTAGACCTGGTAGGCATGGGTGCTGAGTCATATGGTATAGGGGAAGTGCTTCATCCTGATCTTCCGGCCTTTACTGCTCAATACCGTTTTTTCTTTAATCCAATCCGTTACACCAGCCTTGGATTGGCCGTTTGTGAGGCGATGATGCTTGGGATACCAATTATCGGGCTTGCGACTACAGAAATGGTGGTTACTGTTCAGAACGGTTATTCTGGCTTTATTCATACCGACATCGATTACCTGATTGGGAAAATGAACGATCTTCTGGCTCATCCGGAGAAAGCCGAAGAAATGGGGGGAAATGCTAAAAAGGTAGCCATGGAACGTTTCGATATTAACCGTTTCACGGGACAATGGGAGCAGTTGTTTCGACAGGTTGTCGAAGCTAAGATGTATGGTGCTATGATCGCTTCATAACAAATAAAAACAAATATACTGATGAAAAACAGAATAGCTATAATCAGCGAGCACGCTTCTCCAATTGCCGAACTTGGTGGGGCTGACGGGGGGGGGCAAAATGTATATGTGGCTGAAATTGCCACTCAACTCGCACAAAAAGGATATACCGTTGATATTTATACCAGATGGGAAAATTATAACCTGCCCCGGATGGTAAACTATAGGCCCGGTGTACGTGTGATCCATATGGAGGCAGGGCCTATAGAGGTTATTGCTAAAGAAGAATTACTTCCCTACATGGATGACTTTGCGAACGAAATGAGAAGGTTTATCTATGAAGAACAGGTTACCTATAATTTGATCCATGCCAACTTTTTTATGTCTGGTTTAGTGGCCCTGCGGTTAAAGGAGGTGCTGAACATTCCTTTTGTGATCACCTTCCATGCGCTTGGGCATGTAAGGCGAATCCATCAAAAGGACCAGGACAGGTTCCCGGTCGAACGACTCTATATAGAACAAACTTTAGTGAAAGCGGCGGATAAAATCATAGCAGAGTGCCCTCAGGATAGGGAAGATCTGATCAGTTACTACAGTGCAGATCCGGAAAAAGTCTGTATTATCCCCTGTGGATTTAACCCGGATGAGTTTTTTCCGATTGATAAACAGTTGTCTAGAGAGGCACTTGGGCTGGATCCTGAGGCAAAGATCATTTTACAGTTGGGGCGTATGGTGCCCCGAAAAGGTATAGATAATGTGATCCGTGCGCTTGCTTTATTGAAACAGCGGGAAAATGTTAAGCTGGTCATCGTTGGTGGAGAATCAACAGTTCCTGATCTGGCATACAGCCCGGAACTAAAAAGATTAAAGGCACTCAGCATTGACCTAAATGTGGAAGACCGGGTGATTTTTACAGGCAGAAAAGACCGGGAGCAGTTAAAAGTATATTATGATGCCGCCGATGTATTTGTTACAACGCCTTGGTATGAGCCCTTTGGGATTACCCCATTAGAAGCCATGGCTTGTGCAACACCTGTTATCGGTGCCGATGTTGGTGGGATAAAGTACAGTGTAATAGACGGAAGAACGGGTTTCCTGGTGCCGCCAAAATCTCCCGGATTGCTGGCCGATAAAATTGCTTTATTGTTGGATAACGAGAACCTGATGAATAACATGGGCTCCTGGGCGTTGAAACATGTTCATGCTTTATTTACCTGGGAAAAAGTAACAGAACAGCTGCACGAACTATACCAGATTGTGCTTTGTGCCGGAGAGGAGCAGCACCTTAACGATGTCGGGCTGATTGAAGATGCCTTTGAGGATGCGGCCATGACACTGAAAAAAGCATCCTTATCTTTAAGTGAACAAATTGCAAATGCCGGGCAATGTTTGAGCGCAGCATTAAAAAAAGGCAATAAAATCCTGGTATGTGGCAATGGGGGAAGTGCAGCGGAAAGCCAACATTTTGCAGCGGAGCTGGTGGGGAGGTTCGAGCTCCCTTTCCGGAGAGGGCTGCCGGTTATTTCTCTTACCGCAGATACTTCTGTGCTTACTGCCTGGTCTAATGATTTTGGATTTGATGAGGTGTTTGCCAGGCAGGTACAGGCTTATGGGCAACCTGGAGATATCTTATTGTGTATGAGTACCAGTGGTTCATCTGCTAATCTTATTAAAGCGATGAAGGTGGCCGGTGAAATGAGTATGATCTGTATCAATATGCTGGGAAAAAGCGGGGGAGAGGCTGTTAAGTATTGCCTCATCAATTTAATTGTTCCTTCAAACAATACACAGAGAATCCAGGAAATCCATTTGCATATGGTACACTTATTATGCACCATAGTGGAAAATCATGTGTTTGCCGGCCAAAACTCCGTTAAGATTCCATTAGGGAAGATCAGCCAGTTTAAGTCCGCGCCTTTAAAGATTAACGCCAAGTCAGGGCAAAATTATGACAGCTAAAAAACAAGCTATTTTTTTGGACAAGGACGGGACGCTGATTCCGGATATCCCGTACAATGTAAATCCGGAATTAATTACGCTTTCAAGTGGGTCAGTAGCCGGTTTAAGACGTTTTATGGAAGCCGGTTATCTGCTCGTGCTGGTATCCAATCAACCCGGGGTGGCCCACAGTTATTTTCATGAGCACGCATTGATTTTTGTAGAAACAAAGATCATTACACTGTTAAAGGCCCAGGATGTTCTTTTAAGTGCTTTTTATTATTGCCCGCATCATCCTGAAGGAATTGTGAAGGAATATAAGATCCGGTGTGATTGCAGAAAACCAAAATCCGGACTATTGGTTAAAGCGGCGGAGGAACATGATATAGACTTGTCGCGGTCATGGATGATTGGTGATATTTTGGATGACATTGAGGCAGGTAACAAGGCGGGGTGCAAAACAGTTCTGATCAATAACGGTAATGAAAGTGAATGGCATATGAATGATGGCCGTATACCAGATTGTATGGTATCAGATATAAACGAGGCAGCTGACTATATTTTGAAAACATGAACCCGACATGATTAAAATAATCATTAAGCACACAGGGTTATGATTAGTTTAATCATCAAAGGCTCCATCTGACAAATAAAAAATATAAAAAATAAACAGATGAAAACGGATTATTTATCGATTTTAAAGAAATTCAGGAAATATAAAATACTGGTAATTGGGGATTTTATAATGGACGTTTACCTCCAGGGTAATTGTACAAGGCTTGCTCCTGAAGCCTCCGTGCCTGTGGTTGACATTGTAGCAAAAAAAAATTATCTGGGTGGGGCAGCAAATGCCGCCGCCAACCTCAGTGCAATGGGCTGCAAGGTTTTATTTTGTACGGTTACCGGAAGAGATCCCGATTCGGAGCGTGCAATGCAGTTATTAGAGGACGCAGGTATTTCTTCCACACATATTGTTCGTGCCGAAGAGCGTCAAACCATTGTTAAGACGAGGGTAGCCGCGCCTTCGCACACTTTGGTGCGTTACGACGAGGGTACAGATACGCCTGTTTGTGCTGAAACGGAGGCTCAACTGATCTGCAACTTAAACAAGGCTTACCAGGAATGTGATGCGGTCCTGGTGGCTGATTATGATAAAGGCACGGTATCTCAATCAGTTATTGCAGAGTTAATGAGACTGAAATCTGAACAGGAAAAGTTTATCGCAGTAGATTCAAAAAGGGCTGAAGTTTTTGCGTGTTTAAGGCCATCTTTAGTCAAACCAAATTATGACGAGGCGATCAGACTGCTTGCGCTTCCTTATAGTAAGGAGTCAAGAGCGGAGCAATTGAAGGCATTTGGAAAGTTGCTTAAAGAGCGAACAAATGCTGCTGTTATTGCGCTGACAATGGACAAAGATGGAGCTTTGTTTTTTGAACAGGGCGAATTTACGCACCGTTGTTACGCACAACAGGTAAGTGATCCCAATGTGAGCGGAGCAGGCGATACCTTTATCAGCGCGTGTATGCTTGCACTGCTTTCTGATTGTGGAATTTCGGTTGTCGCAGAGATTGCTACTGTTGCGGCGGGAATGGCGATTGCAAAACCGGACACCTCAATATGTTACGATTATGAACTGGCCGATCTGTTTACAGCGGAAGAAAAAAGCATCGGTATGATGAGTATGCTCAGACGAAAATGTAAAATATACAAGGCGGAAGGAAAACGGCTGGTTTTTACTAACGGCTGTTTCGACATATTGCATAGCGGACACGTTAATTATTTGCGAAGGGCAAAGGAAATGGGCGATGTATTGATTGTTGGGTTAAACAATGATGACAGCATTAAGCGGTTAAAAGGGGCAGACCGACCGGTTAATACGTTGGAAAACAGGATTGAAGTCCTGTCTGCATTGGGTTGTGTTGATCATGTGGTTCCTTTCGGCAGTCTGAAGGATGACACACCAGTGAGCCTGATCAAACTGATTCGTCCTGATGTGTTTGTCAAGGGGGGCGATTATAAAGGCAAATACCTTCCGGAAGAAAAGCTGCTGAACAAAATGGGTTGCAGTATAGAATTTCTACCGTTTATATTCAACCAGTCGACCACCAAAATCATCAACCGGATAGAAAACAGAACAATTTTAAAAATAGCGATTGCAAATTGATGAACAGCTGGGCGGATTGCAAAAATGTACTTTGTATAAGGGCGGATAATATGGGAGATGTTCTGATGTCTTCTCCTGCCATTCGTGCCTTGCACACTGCAATTGGATGTAAAATCACTTTGCTCACTTCGGAAAAAGGCGGCGCAGCGGCTAAATTAATTTCGGCAATTGATGAAGTCATAGAATTTGATCTGCCATGGGTAAAATCAGGTCATGCCGGAAACAGTTCTGAACAGATTCATGACCTGCTGGAAGATCTAAAGTCCAGATGTTTTGACGGTTGCGTCATTTTCACGGTGTATAGTCAGAATCCCATGCCCGCAATCATGCTGGCTTATCTGGCCGGAATCCCTTTACGCCTTGCCTACTGTAGGGAAAACCCATATGATCTGCTTACAGACTGGTTCCCGGATCCTGAACCGCTAACGATAATTAAACACCAGGTGCAAAGAGACCTGGATCTGCTGCAAGCAATAAAAATTATGTGCACAGACCGACGGATACGGCTTGACCTAACTAAGAAAGCCAGGCTTAGCGCTATGGAGAAGTTAAGAACTATTGCTGATTTGACACATCCTTTTATCATTTTGCATCCTGGCGTTTCCGAACCTAAAAGAGAATATCCTTTGGAGTTATGGGGCCGGTTGGCCAGGAAACTGATTGAACAGACTGGTTTGACGCTCCTGCTTACAGGCGCTGCAGGGGAAGGGGAAATCTGTGAATTCATTCGTAAACAGGCTGGTACTTTTGCTGTGAATGGATGCGGTCAATTCAATGTAGAAGAATTTGCTGCTGTAATAGAACAAGCTGCAGTAGTGGTGTCAGTTAACACTGGAACAGTTCATCTGGCCACTGCGATGCAACGGCCTGTAGTGGTACTATATGCACAATCCAACCCACAGCATACTCCATGGCTGGTCCCGAATTGTGTGTTGCCATTTAGTGTTGCACCAGCTCTTAAGAGCAGGAATAAGATCATCGCTTATGTTGACCAACAGTATTACCAGGAAGTGATACCCCCACCAACGGTTGAAAGCGTATTACTGGCGGTACGGTCCTTTCTGCTGTTAAAGCCTGAAGAACAGCGAAGCTAATTCTTTAAATACCAGTTGATAGTCCGGCGTTGCTGTCCAGTCGATGGTACGGTGCAATTCTTTATTTAAGGGTGCCCATCGTTCGGGTTCGCCATCCATACTGATGATCACACTCTGTTTTTCAAGAGCCGCCGCAATATGTGATACACCTGTGCAGTTTGCAATCAATGCATAAGATCCATCAATCAGCGCGCCCATCGCGCCTATTGAAGTTTTTCCGGCGGCGACAATTGGTTTTTTCTCCATCCAGGAGGATACCTGGTTTACAAGGTCTGCTTCTGGTTTGGTTCCCGTAAGTACGACCTGGTAACCTCTGTCCATGCAGTAGTCGGCCATTGCTGCAAAATATAGTGGAGGCCATTGCCGCCAGCCGCCCCTGGATCCTGGATGAACACATATATATTTGCCGCGCTCGATATTCAGGGCCAGCGCATCCAGTTCCTCTTTATCGAGTTCATTTATGGGGAATTCAAGTGCTGTTCCGTCTGATGGAATCCCTAAATACTGCATTAAGGCCAGATGGCGTGTAATTTCGTGACCATAATTGGGATAAACAGTAAAAAGTTCAGTCTGTTCGTTTGCGTGCTGGCAAAAACCAGCTGTATACTTTGCGTTTAACGATCGGACCAATGGATTTACGATGGAGCCGTTGCCCTGCATTTGCAGGATAAGATCAAAGGAATGCTGCTGTATTTCCTGCACAAAATCATCGAATGATTGCTGATCAAAGCCTTGTTCAGGTAATCCAGGGTATCCTGGGAAGAAGATGAAATCATCAAAGTAATGCGGAAACCGCTTAATGATGTCTGCCGTGTGAGCCAAACCAATATAAGCGATCTTT
>CBFGNP010000251.1:0-6471 GCA_965650095.1 uncultured Pedobacter sp.
GAAATTAAAGCTTATGCGTATGGAGTAACAGAACTGGTTATTCCCTTTGCAGATCTTAAGGATATTGCAAAACCAAACAGCTTACTAAACCCGGTTAACTAAAAAATGAAGGTATTTAAATTTGGAGGTGCATCTGTGAAAGATGCCGAAGGAATAAAAAACGTATCATCCATTATCAAAAGGCACCAAGGTACACAGTTGCTCGTGGTTGTTTCAGCAATGGGCAAAATAACGGACAAACTGGAGCAACTTACTACCGCTTATTTGTATGGACAAGGTAACCTGCATCAGATCTTCGAGGAGATTAAACGCTATCATTTTGATATCTTAAATGAGCTTTTTACCAACTACGACCATCCGATATTTGATGACATCATCAATACATTTGTAGAAATAGACTGGCTGATTGAAGAACAGCCGGAAGATGCCCCGGACTATATTTACGATCAGATTGTTTCTATCGGGGAACTCGTTTCCTCCAAAATACTTGCTGCGTACTTAGGCACATTACAAAATAATGTAAAATGGGTAGATGCACGGAATTTTATTCATACCGATAATACCTATCGCGAGGGACTGGTAAACTGGGAAAAGACAGATGCAGAAATACAAAACAAGCTGGCTCCGCTGCTCCAGGAAAACATTGCCGTTACCCAGGGATTTATTGGCAGTACCAGCGAGAATTTTACCACTACATTGGGACGCGACGGTTCAGATTATTCTGCGGCGATTTTTTCTGCTTGTTTAGATGCCGAATCATTAACCATCTGGAAGGATGTTCCCGGTGTGTTAAATGCCGATCCGAAATGGTTTGATGAAACCCAGAGAATTCCGCAACTTTCTTATCACGACGCGATTGAGCTCGCCTATTATGGCGCTACAGTTATCCATCCCAAGACGATTAAACCCATACAAAATAAAAACATCCCTTTGTATGTCCGGTCTTTCCTTGAACCGGATGCCGAAGGAACCGATATTAGTGAACTAAAGAACCATCTGCCTGTTTCTTCTTTTATTTTCAAGATGAACCAGGTCTTGATATCGATATTTCCGAAAGATTTCTCTTTCATTATTGAAGAAAACCTGAGTCATATTTTCAGCCTTTTCCATAACCACAGAATTAAGATCAATACCATGCTCAATTCTGCGATTAGTTTTTCTATCAGCTTTGATCATGACGCGAAAAAACTGGAGAATTTACTGGCTGACTTATCGGTTGACTACAAAGTAAAATACAATACTGGTGTCGAATTGGTTACCATAAGATATTACAATCAGGAAACGATAGAGCGGGTAACCCTGAACAAGAACGTTCTTTTAGAGGTTAAAAGCAGGCATACCTGCCAGATCGTAATGCGGAATAAAAAAGAAACGGAGTAAACAGACATTGAACAGGCACATTTTAAATCAGGAAGTTCAGGAATTTATTAACCTTCACCTAAATGATGATGTGCATAAAATTGCTATGGCTAAAAGTCCTTTCAGAGGAGTTGAAGCTACTGAGCTGGCCAGCCAGATTGCGGCAAAAAAGAAATGTTTGCGGAAACTACCGGCCTGGTACCATCAGGAATCCATCTATTACCCGCCCCTTCTTTCCATTGAGCAATCTTCTTCGGAAATTACTGCGCAGTACAAAGCGCGGCTCGCAAGGGGGCAAAACCTGATTGACCTGACAGGTGGCTTCGGGGTAGACAGCTTTTACTTTGCTAAAAACATTCCTGCCGTTACCCACTGTGAAATTAATGGGGAACTATCTGAAATTGCCACCCACAATGCGCAGGTATTTGCGCAGAAGAACCTCCGCTTTGTGGCCGGTGATGGCCTGGAATACCTGCGAAATACATCGGAAACTTTTGACACGATCTACCTGGATCCAGCCAGAAGAAGCACAACAGGCAAGGTTTTTATGCTAAAGGATTGCACACCAAACGTTGTTGAACACCTGGAGCTATTACTTGAAAAATCAAGACGCCTCCTCATTAAGACCGCACCACTTTTAGACCTATCCGCCGGGCTTAAAGAGCTTAAAAATGTTACAGAAGTACATATTGTAAGCCTAAAAAACGAATGCAAGGAGTTGCTTTGGATTGTGGAACAAGAAGCTGCAGAAAGACTTAAAATTGTTTGTGTTACCTTAAATGAACAAGAAAAACAGTTTACCTTCTTTAAAGGTGAAGAAGAAGCTGCCGAAGTCAGGATAGCTGGCGCGAGCCACGCTACATTCTTATACGAACCTGATGCGGCCTTACTAAAAAGCGGTGCCTTTAAC
Organism: uncultured Pedobacter sp.; assembly: GCA_965650095.1. Classification (GTDB taxonomy): domain Bacteria; phylum Bacteroidota; class Bacteroidia; order Sphingobacteriales; family Sphingobacteriaceae; genus Pedobacter. The sequence continues at coordinate 2,270 of CBFGNP010000251.1, forward strand.
CTGATCGCCAAAACCTACGGATTGGAAAAGCTCGATAAACAAACCCAGCTTTATACGTCTGATACCATACATCCGCTTTTTCCGGGCAGGCTATTCAGGATCAACAGAGTGATCAGCTCCGGCGAACTGAAAAAAGAAAAACAGCTTACCGGAAATGTCATTGTTAGAAATTACAGGGATAAAGCGGAAAATCTGGTTCGGAAGTATAAAATAAAACCGGATAAACAGCGGTTCCTGATTTTTACTCAGAGTAAGGAAGAAGGATATATCGTGATCGACGCTGCAATTGAGCAGTACTATTAATACTGCCCTAAATTTCGGCTTTAATCATCCAGCCGAAATTTTAACATACTTTAACAATTACAAGCCATTGTAAATTAATGATTTACTTATTTTTGATTAACCTAATCAAAAACCAAATCATGAAACTACCATGATCTTACCAATCACACAATGGAATGATTAAGATCATGATAGCTTCATCCATCAGAACAAAAATATAAACAGATGAACAACTACAAACGCATCAACAACTTTGTGGGCTTTGTCCTTTTTGGGCTGGCCGCTATAGTATACTGGCTGACGATGGAACCGACAATGAGCTTTTGGGATTGTGGTGAATTTATCACCGCGGCAGATAAATTACAGGTTGGGCACCAGCCGGGAGCACCATTATTTCTGATGATCGGGAAGTTATTTTCGCTACTGGCCGCGGGAGACGTTTCCAAAGTGGCTTACTGGATGAATTTCAGCTCCGTACTTTTTAGTGCTGCGACGGTCATGTTTCTGTATTGGACGATCACCTTAATGGCCGGTAAACTTTATAAACAGGAGAAAACCACTACCGATAGGTTTACCATCATGGCTGCCGGAGCCGTGGGTGCATTGGCCTTTACCTTTTCCGACACATTCTGGTTTTCGGCCGTGGAAGCCGAAGTTTACTCCCTTTCTATATTATTTACGGCCCTGGTGTTTTGGGCAATCTTAAAGTGGGAAAGGAAAACGGACGACCGCTGGCTGGTGCTGATCGCATTTATCATAGGCTTGTCGATCGGTGTACACCTGTTAAGCCTGCTGGCCATTCCAGCTGTGGTACTTGTTTATTACTTCAGGAAAACAGTAAAGCCAAGCATTAGGGGTGTCCTGAAGGCCATAGCTGCTGCAGGTATAATATGGGTTGTGGTTCAGTTTGTCATCATCCAATACCTGGTGCTGTTTGCGGCCAAATCTGACCTGTTCTTTGTCAACACAATGGGTTTCGGGTTTGGATACGGCGCGATGGCGTTTATGCTGTTCCTGGCTGTAGCGATCGCCTATACCATCTACTATTCCATTAAACACAAAAGGTATCTGCTTAACCTGGGCATGATCTGCCTCACATTTATATTGTTTGGTTTTAGTTCCTACTTTCTGATCATCATAAGGGCGAACGCAAAGCCAAGTCTGAACCTGACCAATCCAGACCATGCATTTGCACTGCATGGATACCTAAGTCGCGAAAATTACGGAGATACCCCTTTATTGTATGGTCCGACTTTCGATGCCGGGCAAACAGGTGCAAAGGAAACTTATACCAAATATAGAAAGGGAAAAGACCGGTACGAAGTTGCCGGTAAAGGACTCCATGTCGAATACGATAAAAATCTTCTATTCCCACGTACCTATAGCGATAAACCAAATCACATTAACTTCTATAAACAGTGGCTAAATCTTGCTGATGGCGAAACGCCCTCTTTCCTCCAAAACCTGAAATTTTTCACATCCTATCAAATGGGCTTTATGTACTGGCGGTACTTTTTCTGGAACTTTGTGGGCAGGCAGAATGATATCCAGGGACAAGGGAGTGACGTGGAAGGAAACTGGATTACCGGAATTAAACCCCTCGATGCCTTAAGGCTGGGGAATCAGGCTAATTTACCTCCCAGCATAACTGAAAACGAGGGATTTAACAAGTTTTACGGCCTACCATTGATTTTAGGGATCGCTGGGCTATTGTTTTTATATCGCAGAAACAGAAATGATGCACTTATCCTTACCAGCTTGTTCTTATTTACCGGTTTGGCCATTATTGTTTACCTAAACCAGGATCCACTCCAGGTAAGAGAAAGAGACTATGCTTATGTGGGTTCTTTTTATGCATTCGCTATTTTTATTGGATTTGGGGTCTTTGCAATCCGCGACTGGTTATCAAGGTTTAATGTACCTAAATTAAGCCTGGCAGTAGCTGTGGTAACAGGTCTGCTCGCCGCACCGGTAATGATGGGGGTTCAGGGCTGGGGCGATCATAACCGGTCTGGCAAAACAACCGCTTTGGAATGGGCTAAAAACTACCTCAATTCCTGCGCCCCAAATGCCATTTTGTTTGTTACGGCCGATAATGATACCTTTCCCTTATGGTATGCACAGGAGGTTGAAGGTTTTCGTACCGACATCAGGGTGGTAAACATCCAGTACCTTTCTGATGAGGCATACATCAATCAGATGAAGGTTAAACTTCATAACTCTGCCCCTTTACCGGTTGCCATGCCCACCGAAAAGTATGTAAATGGCGTTAGGGATTACCTGCATTATTTTGACTACGGTTTTAAAGATAGTGTGGAGCTAAAGGAGCTTTTAGCTGTACTGACCTCTGATGAAAAAGCTGATAAACTGGAGCTGTCCGACGGAAGTTTCCAGAATTTTCTGCCTACTAAAAAATTCAGGCTAACGGTTGATGCAGATCAGCTGGTCAAAACAGGTACGATTCTGGCTAAGGATAAAAATAAAGTCGCCTCGAAAATGGAGTGGGATTACAACAAAAATATCCTATTCAAATCCGATCTGGCCCTGTTGGACATTCTTGCAAATAACAATTGGGAAAGACCTATATACTTTGAAACCAATGTCTCTGAGGATACCTATATGGGACTGGACAAATATTTATACCTGGAAGGATATGCACTTCGCCTGCTGCCCTTTAAAACTGACCCGAACGATACGCGTGACAAGATGGAAAGGACGAATAGCGACCTGATGTACGACAATTTAATGCATAAGTTTGACCTTAAAGGACTGACTACCGCAAAATATCTGGATCCCGAAAGCAGAAGGGTTGCACAGGGAACCTGGGCCATATCAAATACCTTAACCTCCAATCTTATTGCTGAGGGAAAGACTGCCAAGGCCCATAGCCTTCTGGTAAAGAATATAAAGGAGATCCCTTTAAAAAATTATTCCATTGATGATACGATAACCCGGTATCAGACCATACAAAATATGTATACACTAAAGGAAACCAAAGCTGCAAACGAACTGACTACCGCGACTTTAGATTTTTTAGACAAAGAGTTAACTTACATTGCTTCATTGGAACCTGAGAAATTTAATGCCTATGGAAGAGACATACAGCTAGGTATGTATGTTTTAACAAATCTGGATAGATTGGCAGCAGATTATCAGCAGACCGCGTTAAGCCAAAAGATCCGCGCTAAGTTCGGGGCGCTGGAGAAAAAGTTCAGTTAGGCCTTTCAAAATAAAAGCCATCCTTTGCGGGATGGCTTTTATTTTGAACAGCTACTATTTTAACAGCTATTTATTCGGTTGAGGTGTTGTTCTCAGATAAGGCTTGATCACTTTATGTCCTTTAGGAAACTTTGCAGGGATATCCTCAGTTTTTATGCTGTTCATCACCACTACATCCTGGCCATCTTCCCAGTCGGCCGGTGTAGCCACACTGTAATTTGCAGTAAGCTGCAGGGAATCGATCACCCTTAACACTTCGTTAAAGTTCCGTCCTGTTGAGGCCGGATAAGTAAGCATCAATTTAACCTTTTTATCAGGTGATATAATGAACAGTGAACGCACAGTTAAGGTTTCCGACGCATTAGGATGGATCATGTCATACAAGTCAGCAATTTTTCTGTCTTCATCAGCGATGATAGGAAAGTCTACATCGGTATTCTGGGTCTCATTAATATCTTTGATCCAGCCCTTATGCGATTCTGCAGAATCTACGCTCAATGCCAATACTTTAACATCTCTTTTTTCAAATTCGCCCTTTAGCGCCGAGGTACGGCCAAGTTCGGTTGTACATACCGGTGTATAGTCGGCAGGGTGAGAAAACAAGACACCCCAGCTATCTCCCAGGAATTCATAGAAATCAATCTCACCGATAGAAGTTTGTGCTTTAAAATTGGGCGCTGTGTCCCCTATTCTTAAACTCA
>CBFGNP010000252.1:0-6459 GCA_965650095.1 uncultured Pedobacter sp.
GTAGTATTAAAACAACAATGATAGAGTTTTTAAAGGAAAGTACGTTTGCTGTAAACGAGGTGATGGGTAAGGCCTGGACCGTAACAAAAAGAAACTATTTTTCTATTGCCACGCTTTGCTTTTTAATGTTCATTACCTCGAACGCATCAGGTTTAATGGCATTTTTCCTCAAAGATGTAAATATGGGACTGAGCATTCTGATGGCATTCTTTTTTGTGATGTTTTATTTCACCATTAACCTCTCGCTCTTTAAGTATATTTTTCATCTTTTGGATGATGAATTTAATGTGAGCATCGTGAATACGATCCCTACCAGGAAACAAATCATCCGGTTTTTGGTGGCCATGCTCTATTTTATGCTGTGTATCGTTGGCGTCTATTCCTTTGTGATCCTGGTGGCTTTTCCTTTTATATACACCGGAATAAGAATGGAGGTCATTACCAATATTGCCATTTCAGTAGGTATAGTAGCCATATTTATTACCTGGATCAGAATTTCTTTCTTTCCTTTTTTCATTATTGATAAAAACCTTCCGCCATTTCTTTCTATCAAATTCAGCCTGGCAACAACTAAGGGAAACTTTACTAAAATTTTGTTGCTGTTACTGGTTTTAGGGGGCTTTCATTTGCTCTACTTGTTTTTTAGTTATTTGCAATGGCCGGTAGTCGCTTTCTTTATCAATGTATTGAGCTCTTTTATTATCGTACCTTTATCCAGTGTCGCCTTAACCATTGCTTATCGAAAAATGATCAGTGAATACAAGGGAGAAGGTGAGCCTGATATTATTCATAATATAGTTTAAGATACGTTTATGGGATTAAAAGCGGCATTGAGCAAGCCATTTGCTGCCTTTATAGTAAAAGGCATAAATAAGTGGAAAAAAAATGCAGTGAAGGCTCAGCAGGATACGCTCAGACAACTGGTGAGCATAGCAAAGCATACTTCATTTGGCAAGGACCATCATTTCGGATCGATAAAAACTTACGAAGACTTTAAAAAGCAGGTTCCTATCAGGGATTATGAAGAGTTGAGACCATATATTGACAGGGTCGTGGCGGGAGAAAAAGACGTCATGTGGAAGGGTAAGCCGCAGTACTTTGCTAAAACATCCGGCACAACATCTGGTGTAAAATATATTCCGATCTCAGCAGCATCCATGCCTGAACATATAAAAGCTGCCCGGAACGCGTTGCTTACTTATGTCCATGAAACGGGCAATACAAAGTTTATAGATGGAAAGATGATCTTTCTGCAGGGCAGTCCGGTAATGAGCAAAAAGAACGGCATAAATGTTGGTCGTTTATCAGGCATAGTCGCCAATCTTGTACCTGCTTACTTACAGAAGAACCGCATGCCTTCTTACCAGACCAATTGCATTGAGGACTGGGAAGAAAAAATTGATGCAATTGTTGAAGAAACCATTCATCAGGATATGACCTTGATCTCGGGCATTCCGCCCTGGGTGCAAATGTATTTTGACCGCCTGACAGATCAAGCCGGGGGAAAGAAGATTAAAGACATCTTTCCGAACTTTGAGTTGTTTGTGTATGGTGGAGTGAACTATGAGCCGTACCGGTCTAAGATTGAAGCCAGTATAGGTAAAAAGATAGCTTCTATTGAAACCTATCCGGCATCAGAGGGCTTCATTGCTTATCAGGATAGTCAGGATGATAAGGGCTTATTGCTGCTGGCAAATGCAGGCATGTTCTATGAATTTATCCCCACAGATGAATTTTACAATGACCGTCCTACACGGTTAAGCCTTGGGGAGGTGGAACTGGATACAAATTATGCATTGGTTTTAAATACCAATGCCGGCCTTTGGGGATATGTGATTGGTGACACCGTTAAGTTTGTGTCGAAGGATCCTTACAAGATTATGGTGACCGGCAGAATCAAGCATTTTATTTCGGCCTTTGGAGAACACGTCATTGGCGAAGAGGTTGAGCATGCCCTGCTTTCGGTGGCCAACGAAGAGGGCGTCGGAATTACCGAGTTTACAGTTGCGCCTCAGGTCAATACACCTGTAGGTGAATTGCCTTATCATGAGTGGTTTATCGAATTTTCTACACCACCAAAAGATATGATCGCTTTTAGTAGAAGGGTAGATGAGGCGCTGCAAAAGAAGAATATTTACTATTTTGACCTTATTGAGGGTAAAATATTGCAACCTTTGATCATTCGGTCATTACAAAAAGACGCGTTTGTAAGCTATATGAGAACGCAGGGGAAGCTTGGCGGACAAAATAAAGTTCCGCGTCTGGCTAATGACAGGAAGATAGCGGAGGAATTAGGTGGTTTTATAACTCGTCAGCATGACGAAGAAACAGGGGAGATTTAATTGAAAAATATATCCATTTTAGGTGCTACAGGCTCTGTTGGGACCCAGGCTTTAGATGTTATTGCGGGGAATCCCGGTTTGTACAAGGTTGCTGCGCTCACTGCGCATGCCAATGCAGAACTGCTGATTGAACAGGCATTGAAGTTTAAACCCTTGCTGGTTGTCATTGCAGATGACAGTAAATATCAAACTGTGAAGGCTGCCTTATCGGGGACAAATGTCAAGGTTTTAGCAGGGGAAGAAGCTTTATGTGAAGCTGCGGCGCTGGATGGTGTGGATATGGTACTTACGGCAATTGTTGGATCGGTTGGTTTAGGCCCTACAATTGCGGCAATAAAGGCCGGGAAGGATATCGCCCTGGCGAATAAGGAAACACTTGTTGTGGCCGGTGATCTGATCACCAGACTGGCAAGAGAGCACGGTGTGAAGATTATTCCGGTAGATTCAGAGCATTCGGCTATTTTTCAGTGCCTGGTTGGTGAACCGGCGAATTCGATCGAGAAGATTTATCTTACCGCATCTGGCGGACCTTTTAGAGGAAAGGACTGCTCTTTTCTTAAAGGGGTTACGAAGGCCGAAGCCTTAAAACATCCCAACTGGATAATGGGTGCAAAGATCACTATTGACTCTGCCTCATTGATGAATAAAGGACTGGAAGTGATTGAAGCCAAATGGTTGTTTGATCTGGAAGCCGACCAGATAGACGTGATCGTTCATCCCCAATCTATTATACATTCATTAGTCCAGTTTAACGATGGTTCCATGAAGGCACAAATGGGTTTGCCAGATATGAATCTGCCTATTCACTATGCTTTGGCTTATCCTGACAGAATAAGCAGCGACTTTAAGCGTTTCAGTTTTGTTGATTATCCTGAGCTCAATTTTTATAAAGCGGACCGGGAAACATTTAGAAACCTGGAACTTGCTTATATTGCTTTACGCAAAGGGGGAAATATGCCTTGCATCATTAATGCAGCCAATGAAGTCGTGGTAGAAGCATTTTTACAAGACAGGATCGGGTTCCTGCAGATGAGTGATGTAATTGAGGCCTGTATGGAAGGAATCGGTTTTGTGGAAACGCCCAGCCTGAACAATTATTTAGAAACAGACCAGCATACCCGTATATTTGCGGGCCAACTGGTAACAAAATAGAATTTTTAAGATCAAAATAAAGAACATTAAAAGAAAAATATGAGTGGATTGATTATGGCGGCCCAGTTACTGCTGGGATTATCGATATTGGTAATTTTACATGAATTGGGACATTTTCTGGCGGCGCGTGCCTTCGGCATTAAAGTAGAAAAGTTTTATTTATTCTTTGATGCATGGGGTTTTAAGCTGTTTAGTTTCAAAAAAGGTGATTGCGAATACGGAATAGGCTGGTTACCGCTTGGTGGATATGTAAAGATTTCGGGTATGATAGACGAATCTATGGATACCGAGCAAATGCAGCAGCCTGCGCAGCCATGGGAGTTCCGATCCAAACCGGCATGGCAGCGTTTGATTGTGATGCTTGGCGGGGTCGTTGTGAATATCATAGTGGGTATCTTCATTTTCTGGATGCTGACCTTTAATTATGGGGAAACCTATATCGCGAACAGCTCTGTTCGGAACGGAATCAATCCGGGAAGTATTGGTAAGGAGATAGGCCTGCACAAGGGAGACCGGGTGATTGCTGTTAACGGAAACAAAGTTATTCGTTTCGAAGAACTGATCAGCTCAAAAGTATTGCTTGGTAACACCAGTCTGACCATTGTACGGGGCGATAAGACCATGGACATCAAGGTTCCTGACAACATCCTGAACAAGGTTTCTGATCTGGGAATAGAGGAGTTCATCAGCAGGGCGCCACTCTTAAGCTCCACAGTTGACAGTATTGTGCCGGGTAAATCAGCTGCTAAAGCTGGTTTGAGAAAAGGTGACAGGATTACGGCGGTAAATTCCATCCCTGTGAAGTATGATGTGGATGTGAGGGCGTTGATCCCTAAATACAAGGGCAAAACAATCACTTTTGATGTAAACCGGGGTACAACGCATTTAACTTATGCCGTTCCCGTTGATACTGCGGGAACAATTGGTATTGCATTTAATTTGAATGAAATTAGGGAGGAAACCATTACATATGGGCTCTTTGCTGCGTTGCCGATCGGTGCAGGACAGGCATGGAAAACTTTTAGTGATAATGCGAAGGGAATCTGGAAAGTGCTGACCGGTAAAATCCAGGCGAATAAGGCCTTTTCTGGTCCTGTGGAAATCGCGCGCAAGGTTTATGGCGGCGAGTGGATCTGGGCCAGGTTCTGGGCTTCCACCGGCTTTATATCAATTGCACTTGCATTTATGAACCTGTTGCCTATTCCTGCACTGGATGGCGGACATGTTGTATTCCTGGTCATTGAGATGATTAAAGGAAAACCACTTGGCGATAAATTTATGGAACGTGCACAGATCGTCGGCTTTGTAATGCTGCTGTCGTTAATGGTGTTTGTACTGGGGAATGATATTTTCAAGGCTTTCTTTAGGCATTAAAGCGCATGACCGATTATTTTGATTTTTATGGTCTGCCGGTTAGTTTTAATCCTGATCCTGCAGCTGTAAAACAGCGATTCTATAAATTTAGCAAGCAATATCATCCTGATTTTTATATCAATGAAACTGAGGAGAAACAGGCTGAGGTACTGGAATTAAGCACGGTTAACAACAAGGCTTACCAGATACTCAGCGATCCGCAAAAAAGATTGCAGTATATCCTGGAATTAAAAGGCGCCTTAAAAGAAGGGGAAAACTACATCTTGCCACAGAGCTTTTTAATGGAGATGATGGATGTGAACGAGACCTTAATGGACTTGCAGTTTGGTCCAGATCCCAATCGTCTGGCTTCCCTTAAAGAAGAGATTGCTTTGATTGAACAGGCGATAGCCCAGGATATTGCTGAACTGACAGCGACCTTCGATACGCAGGATCTATCACAGCAAGCGAAGTCGCTTGCCACTATAAAGGATCTATATTACCGCAATAAATATTTGCTGCGGATCCAGGAAAGTATAAACAAGGCTGCATCTGGCCTGTAGTTGTTAAAGCATTGTAAAAAAGCCATGCTTCGCTTTTTTACAATGCTTATTTGAGGTATTTTCGGCTTCAAATCAATTGTATGGATACATTATCAATTTTTAGGAAAATAGCAGTAGCGGAGGGGATTTCTTATGTCCTGCTGGTATTTGTTGCCATGCCTTTAAAATACTGGGCGGAAATGCCTTTGGCCGTTAAATATACAGGTTGGGCACATGGATTGTTATTTATGCTTTATGTGGTGCTTTTGGTTATGGCATGGGTAGAATATAAATGGAGTTTTAAGAAATCGGCCCTGATCGGAGTAGCTTCTTTACTCCCTTTTGCACCTTTTTGGGTAGACAAAAAGCTTAAGGAAGATAATTCAAATAAAAGTTGGTAATTAGTAATTCAATTGATACATTTGCAACCCGCTGAATAAGCAAATGCCCAGCTGGCGGAATTGGTAGACGCGCTGGTCTCAAACACCTGTGGGAAACCGTGCCGGTTCGACTCCGGCGCTGGGTACAACCCCTTTTTACACAAGTAAAGAGGGGTTTTTAGTTTAAAAAATTTGCCTCGTGCTTCAGAAACAAGATTTTTAAGGATCAAGCGGAATTCTTGGGGGGAAGAAAATAAATTCTTTCTTTTGCATCTTTAAACCAAACGATATTTTTATTTTGAGTCAAGCCGCAGAAACCCTAATCAGTTTATTATTGCCAGAAGGTATCCTGGATTATTTCGAATTAACCCAAGTAGAGAAAGAAGGTAAGATGTTGAATATTTACCTTGAAGAGAAAAATATCGTTCCTGAAGGCTATCAAAAGGGCGATTTGGAATCCAAAGGCTTCTTTCCAGAGGTTAGTCGTCTTGGACGGTACATACCGGGATCGAACACATCGATTCCGGTTTTTTAATGCCTTTTCTTAGCTTTAAGATGCTTCAAACTCTGTTCAAAGTATTTCTGCTAAACCTCATTAATTTTGACATTACTAACGGGCTATCTTTGAACCAAATACTTGGATGTTTAATATAAAACACCATGTACCTCATTCTAAGCGACGCAACAATC
>CBFGNP010000253.1:0-6454 GCA_965650095.1 uncultured Pedobacter sp.
GATCTGTCGAACGGCGACAGCTACAACATCAAGCCCTATCTCAGCTTATTCCCTAATATTTCCATCAACCATTTCTTCAAAAAAAGATACAACATCGGGGCTACTTACAGCGTACGGATAAACCGGCCGAGAGAAAATACGCTCAATCCGCAGATCAACAACAACGACACACTGAATGTCTGGTTTGGGAATCCAGATCTTGTTCCTGCCTATACCCATCAAATGGACATCAGTTTCGGTGCCTTTGGAGAGAAGTGGTCATTTACTCCCCGGCTGTCTTACTCTACCAGCAGTGGAGTAATTGAGCGGTACCGTTCTGTAAATGTAGTTGAAGGGGTGGCCACATCTGAAACCACCTATTTCAATGTGGGCTCCAATGATATCCTCGGATTGATACTGATCGGCAATTATCGCCCGAGTAAAAAGCTATCTGCCAATGCTAATTTCACGCTTACGCAGAGCAGTTATAGCTCTTCCTTAAATAGTGCGCTGAACCGGGATGGTTTAAGTATCCGGACTGCTCTGGGGCTATCTATGCAGCTACCACTTAGAACGGCTTTCGAGGCCAATGTAAATTATGCGAATAATGCAAACGCCCAGGGCCGGACCAGGGGGTCTGTGTCCAGTGCGATGGCTGCCAGGAAGGCTTTCCTAAAAAACAGGCTCAGTGCAAGGATAACTGTTTCCGATCCTTTTGGCGGACGCAACAATACGTTGTTCAGCGAAGGAGTTAATTTCAGGCTGCAAAACTATTCCAGCAGCAACACCAGCAATGTAACAATGAGCATAAATTATCGCTTTACAAAAATTAAAAAAGTTCCGCCACCGCCTAAAGCCCCATAGCTGCTGAAATCAGAAATTCGTATATTGCGGGCATGGAAGAGCATAATCCCTGGATAACGATTAACAGCCATAAAATCTACGAGAACAACTGGATCGGGTTAACCGAGCACAATGTGATCAACCCTTCAGGAGGCGAAGGCATATATGGCGAAGTACATTTTAAAAATTATGCCATCGGTATTATGGTATTGGATGAGCAACATCATACCTGGCTTGTCGGACAATACCGTTTCCCTTTAAAAGCGTATAGCTGGGAGATCCCGGAAGGTGGTGGTCCACTGGAATCAGAGCCGCTGGAAAGTGCACAGCGCGAATTGTACGAAGAAACCGGCATTTCGGCAAATGAATGGATAGAAATGCAGCGGATGCACTTGTCTAATTCTGTAAGCAATGAACTTGCTATCATCTACATGGCAAGAGATTTGACCTACGGAGAAGCATCTCCTGATGAAACCGAGCAGCTAACGGTACGCAAGCTCCCTTTTGATGAAGCCTACCAAATGGTGATAAACGGTGAAATCACCGACAGCATGAGTGTAGCCGCAATTTTAAAAACTAAAATCCTAATCCTCGAAGGTCACTTGTAATTCGATCCAGGTACAATAAATTATGAATAAGTTTCTAGGATATATTTTCAGTCCGCTATTTTATATCTGCTTTGCTTTGGTGCTGGTTATTTTCCATCCCATTCAATGGGTCTGTTACCGGTTTTTTGGTTATAAAGCACATAAGGTGTCAGTTGATGCCCTTAATTTTTTTCTGACCTATTGCGACCTTCTTCTCGGCAGCTCCGTTACGTTTATAAATGAGCAAGATCTGCCAATTGATCAGCCTATTATATTTGTCGCCAACCACCAGAGTATGTATGATATTCCTTCCCTGATCTGGTTTCTGAGAAAACATCATGTAAAATTCATCTCTAAAATTGAGCTGACAAAAGGTATCCCTTCTATTTCTTTCAACCTGAAATACGGAGGTGGTGCCAATATAAACCGTAAAGACAGCAAGCAGGCAGTCTCGGAACTGATAAAACTAGGCCGTAGGATGAAGGACAATAAATGGTCGGCCATGATCTTTGCGGAAGGAACGCGGGCTAAGGACGGGCAAATGAAAGCATTCCAGGTGGGCGGTATTGCTACACTTTTAAAAGTTGTACCAGATGCCCTGATTGTTCCTGTAGCTATTGAAAATTCCTGGAAGCTGGTACAGTATGGCCCCTATCCCTTAAGCTTTGGAGAGCAGCTTCGGTGGACGGTGCTCCCGCCCCTGCACACAGCCGGGAAGAGCCCCGAAGAGATTGTCCGGGAAGCCGAAAAAGCAATCAGGTTAAAGCTGAATCAGGCTAAACCAGCCTCGCTTGCTCATTAGATATTTTTGTTGTCAATATGCCTAAAAAAATCATCCCGGTAGGTGTCCCCGATCGGGATAATTTTACCACAGATAGAGATCCGGCTTCGTTCAATACTTTCAATCTTATCCAGAGCAATGATGTATGATTTGTGGACCCTGATAAACTGTCCCTTCGGTAAGGTCTCTTCCATCTTCTTCATATTCTGCAGTGTAATGATCCGTTCAGTCTTAGTGAAGATGGAAATATAGTCTTTAAGCCCTTCAATGTACAGGATATCATTCAGTTCTATTTTCTGGATTTTATGTTCGGTCTTAACGAAAATAAAGTCCTGAATAGGGTTGGCCGACTGTGCGGTAGCAATAGGTGGGGCAATTACCTGCTGTGCTGTGGTTTCGGGAGATGGAGCTACCTTTAGTTGATTATGCACCTTCTCCACGGCCTTACAAAAGCGATCGAATGCAATTGGCTTTAACAAATAATCAGCGACATTCAGATCGTAACTTTCCAAAGCGTACTGGGAATAGGCTGTAGTCAGAATATAATTGGCTTTACTATTGGCAATTTTTAAAAACTGTATCCCCGTAAGCTCCGGCATCTGAATATCCAGGAAAACAAGGTCGATCCCTCCTGCCTGCACTATTTGCATAGCTTCTATGGCATTTTCCGTACGTTTAACCAGCTCGAGGAACGGAATTTTTGAAATATAGTCCTCTATGATATCCAGTGCAAGAGGTTCATCATCTACAGCTATACATTTTAACTTTGTCATATGTCAAGCATTAGTTCGGTCGTATAATGAGTTGCCGAATTTACAATATTTAATTTATAGCGCTCCGGATAAAGTAACTGGAGCCTGCGTTCTACATTATTGAGCCCGACGCCTCCCATAACATCCTTATTGAACTGATTCTTTTTATTGCTCACACTAAAATGCAGTATCTTTTGATTGGCAATGATGTTGATCCTGATGGGATCGTCCGGATCGTTGGCAACACCATGTTTAAATGCATTTTCAACAAAAGAGATCAGGATCAGGGGCACCACCCGCTGGTCATCAATTTCACCATTTAAAGTAAGCTCAACAGCAGCCCCGTCCTTAAATCTTAATTTCTGAAGTTCAATATAACTTTGGACATAGGTGATCTCCTTACTCAAAGAAACCCAGCTGTCGTTACTTTCATAGATCATATAGCGCATGATCTCTGAAAGTTTCAGAATCGCATCGGCTGTCTTATCAGATTTCTGATAAGCGAGGGAATAGATATTATTTAAAGAGTTGAAAAGAAAATGTGGATTTAACTGTGACTTTAAAAACTGCAGCTCCATATCTCTTTTTTCACTCAGCAGATCGCGTTGTACACGTTCGCTGCCCGACCAGTCTATGGCGAATTTTAAAAGTGAACTTACCACGATAAAAAAACCCGATATGAAGACGGCAAAAATGATGTACTCTGTGGTTTCAAGGTACATTGTCTTCCCGGAACCCTCGCTAAAATAGCTTAAAAACAAATCCCGGTTTAACATCGCTACTATGGTCCGGATGACCACCATTATAGCTATAAGTAAAAAAATCGAAACCATGTAAAGCCCGTATTTTTTTTTCTGCTTTACGAGTATGGGAATCAGAAGCGTGTAATTGATGTAAAAGATAGAAAGGTTAATGATCGAGAAATAGACAAGCTTTACCAGTGTTTCGTGGGTAGAAGGCTTTTGATGACCACTAAAACTATCCCATAGAAATATGGATAATATGATCAGCCAAAAGAAGAGATGTACAGCTAAAGGGCCTTTGTTTTTCATCCGTATATAATTGTTTGTTTCGGTGATGGAGCTGTCATGATTTAATCATTCCATTTTATTATTTGAAAATCATGACGATTTCATCTAAGCTGGATAAGAACTGGTATCAGATCGGTCAAATTACACAAATCTAATTATTTTAAAATACACACGTTCGACAAACGGGCATTTTTCTTCTACCAACTGGTTGGATCGCCGGGATATTAAGGAAAACCATTCAGATTAGCCGTTTATCTAGAATATTATGCACTTGGTCTAAAACATTTTAGCAGGCTGTTTTTATTTATTCTATTTGTTTCATCAAATACAACAACACCAACTTATGAAACCATCATGAGCAGACACTCACAAATAGAAATGAACCGAGCTTGCGCGCTCTTGAACACAAAAAACAAATAGATGCAAGTGAAAAATATGATCATGATACCTTCATAACCTTTAAAAAACAAATCTATACTTATGAAAAAGTTAGCAAATACTTCACCATTTTTACTGCTGCTGGTTCCGGTCTTTATCATGATATTATTAACCTTTGTAACAGCTGGTTCTGATATTAAAAATGAAGAGATGGCTTCAAAGTCTCCCGCTTCAAAAAGTACCTTCATCAAAGCAGTAAATCCATTTTCCAGGTAGCAGGCTACTCGGAAATGGCATCATCTCACCCGCACAACTTTATACATTGCAGCGGGTTCAACAGGTAAATTTAGTTTAGTTAATAATAAATCTGGCGGTGGATACCGCCATTTTTTTTTTGCGCCTTTGTTGCCTGAATGAATACATCTTTAAAATTTTTCCACAGAAATATTTTGAAAACTAAAATATTAGTTATAAGTTTATACTAAATATTTAGTTATACCGCCAAATACGCGTTAAGCGGAATAATGAATTACATTAACAGCAATAGTAAAACTTAATATGGAAACCCATGTCAACTAATTCAAATACATTATGGATATAAAGGATCTAACAAAGGCCGAAGAACAAATTATGCAGATCATCTGGCAAATAGAAAAAGGATTTGTGAAAGAGGTGATGGATTATTTACCAGAGCCCAAACCGGCATACAATACCGTGTCTACCATCATTCGCATACTGGAAACCAAAGGATTTATTGGACATGAGGCATTCGGTAAATCGCATCAGTACTATCCCCTCATCAGCAAGGAAGATTATAAACGTCATGCTACAGAAAAATTGCTGGACGGCTACTTTGAAAACTCTGTAGAGAGCATGTTCTCCTTCTTTGTTAAAGAAGAAAAGCTCGACCTGAGCGATGTGGACGAAATCCTCAAAATGATTAACAAAATTAAAAACAGACCAAGATGAGCTGGGCACATTATATGCTGCAAGTCAACATTTACCTCCTGGTATTTTATGGCTTCTATAGGTTCTTGTTAGACAAGGAAACCTATTTCACCCTTAACCGCATTTACCTGCTTTCGGCGGGCCTGTTTTCACTGGCTATTCCATTTTTAAGATTCGAATGGTTTATACAGCCTGCAACACAGCCGGTATATATTGGTGTTGAACAGCTGAACGACCTGATGACACAGGTAATTGTAGCTGATAATGCTCATGACAGGTTTAGTCCGGGCAACATCGTTGTCTTCATTTACCTTACAGGCGTGTTGTTCTTTAGCGCGAAATTTTTATGGCAGCTATTTGCAATCACCAAACTGCTAAAAGAAACGAATCCGGGGATGGCCTTTTCTTTTTTTAAACTGAGAAGGATCGATGAAAACCTGCCCCGGTTATCAACCATTTTTAAGCATGAGGAAATTCACACGCAGCAGCTGCATAGCCTGGATGTTCTTCTGTTTGAAGCACTGGCCATCTTTACCTGGTTCAATCCGATTATCTACGTTTACAAAAAAGCGGTAAAACAAATCCATGAATATCTGGCAGACGAGGCAGCAGCGAAATTCCAGGGCGACAAAGAGGAATATGCGCTATTGCTCCTCAGCAATGCTTTTGGGGTACCTGCCAGTACCTTAACCAATAGTTTTTTTAATAAATCACTTATCAAAAAAAGAATTTTTATGTTACATAAACCAAGATCAAGAAAAGCCGCTATCTTAAAATACGGCTTGTTTCTGCCGCTGTTTGCCATCGCATTAACGATGTCTTCGGCCACCATCAGAGAAAATAAAAATATTCAGGCCATAGCCAATGAGATTCCTTTAAATACACCAATGGAGGTCGTTCAAGAGGTGGTACAAGCTTCCATCGCCCGGTCAGTGCCAGGTTCCCTGCGAACACAGGATCAGGTTACTTTGCAGACAAGGATACAACCAGGATGGGAGGAATTCTACAGATATGCGAAAAAATCAGTGCGGTATCCCGCAGAAGCACGAAAAGCTATGGTAGGGGGCAATGCCATGATTAAATTTAAAATTGCAGACGGTGCAGTGGAAGACGCCGTTGTGGTGACGAGGTTAGGCGCTGGCTGCGATGCTGAGG
>CBFGNP010000254.1:0-6450 GCA_965650095.1 uncultured Pedobacter sp.
GTCTATTTTCATGCAGGCATTGTATCAGATATTGTTAATTGCCGGGTTAATAGAAGCGCAATGGAGGCCTATACGACATACCCCTACCGCGTATCAGATCTCGAAGGAGTCCGCCTCGCAGCCTTAGCAACCTATAGTTTACGTACACACCACATTGATAAAGAGCTATGTCAAACATATCTACAACAAGCTGAATTTAAAAACCCCTACACAAACCAACCCTTTGAATGCGATGCGCAAGCAGGTGTAGTTATTTTTAACGGGTTAGATGATAAGGAGCGTGGGCGGTATGAGTTCCTTATGTGATACTCCCGAAGAGTTTGTTGTGGTCGCACCGCGGCCTTTAGATTGATCTTCGAGTCTTTTTATTTTTCGCTTTTAATTAACAACCATAGCAAAAAAGTCTTTCAATTGTTTGACACCTAAACTCGCCGCTTATAAACTCGGTAAAAATCATACAAAACTAATAAGTTTCTTGCTTTACCATCGGAGGGTTAAATGTCTAAGTCATGTCCAGCAGCGCTGCAATTCCAGTACATACTCAAGCCTCGCGTCACATAACTAACCCAAATCAAAACGAAGGTCTGTTTTGTGCCCAAAGCAGTCCTTCATATTAGGTGTTCAATTGCACTTCTTACAATGCACAAAGGGAGCTATTGAGCTAATCAATTTTTCAAAAGAGCTTGATATTTCTTTGACTAAGCAGTTATTCAGAAAAATCCAGACTAGCGAAAACGAAAGTTCTCAACTGACAGAAACGATAAATTGATGTACTAGTGTTCTGCTTTCGTATGTTTACCATTTGCTTCATGTGTTAAGTGGCGCCAGGGAGTTTAAATGATAGCAATGTCATGTCAGAACAAAGTGAAATTTTAACCTTGAATACCAATAAATTAATAAACTTTAAAAGGGATAGTTCATGTATTTAAAGCGTTTGGCCATTTCCAATTTTAGAAAAATAAAAAATACACAGTTTGAATTTACTAACGGGCTGAATGTGATTGTCGGGCCGAATAACATAGGCAAGACTGCACTTGTTGATGCTCTTCGATCATTGCTCGCTGGCCACGAAGACCCATATCCTCGCTTTACAATGGAAGATCTACACCGGCCTGTGGACAGTAGTCCAGTAACTGGGCCGATCATTTTTGAATTCGTATTTGATGGGTTATCACATGAAGATGAAGCAGATTTTATACAGGCATTGATACCAAATGGAAAATCATTCGAAGCTCATATTTTCGTTAGTTACTCTACTGTTGATGAATCAAGCGAGCGATTAAGGCCTCGGCGATGGTGCGGAGCTCATGAGGAGCTTGGACTTACCAGTGACATGCTTGAGAACTTAAGAGGCGTATATTTACCACCTTTGAGGGATGCCTCTCAAGGGCTAAGGCCCGGAAGGAGTAGTCAGTTGGCTAGATTGATGAGATTGCTCGGAGAGAAAGATCCAGTAGGGAAAGAAAGTGTCGAGACCCTTATTCGACGATTTGAAGTCCTGTTAAAAAATAGGTCGCCAATCAAAGCAACGAAAGATGCAATTTTTTCTCGTCACAAAAATATGCTTGGTGAAACTCTGGCTCAAGAGCTTGAATTAGGAATAAGTGGCTCAGATTTCAATCTTGTATCTGCGCGACTTTCATTAATGGTTGATTCATTTGGTATAGAAGCAAATGGCCTCGGATTTAACAATTTAATATTTATGGCGGTAGTTCTTAGCGAAATGGTGAAGGATAAAACTGCTGCATATAGAGGGCTAATTATTGAAGAACCAGAGGCGCATCTTCATCCTCAGCTCCAAGTTATTCTGCTTGAGTATTTGGAGTCAGTTAAAGCCGAGGCTGGTGAGGGAGATGTGCAGTTATTTGTAACTAGCCACTCCCCAAATTTTGCTGCAATTGCAAATTTGGACTCAACAATTTGCATGATTCAGCGCAGCGAGAAAATTGTCGCATTTTCACCTAGACGTGTTCAATTCGATCTTGTTCCAAAGGAAAATGATACGAAGCGCAAGAAGTTGGAGCGGTACTTGGATGTTACTCGGGCAGAGATTTTTTTTGCAAGACGGATCATATTTGTTGAGGGTGCAGCTGAGCTTATGCTCATTAGTGTTTTAGCAAAAAAACTTGGATCTCAGTATGATCTTAGGAAGCATGCAATCAGCTTGATTAGCGTTGAGGGGCTCAACTTCGATTGCTTTCTTCCCATATTCGGGGAGGGGGCGCTACCTATACCGGTGGCAGCTATTACTGATGCTGATCCCGTTGTCGATCCTGACCAAGATGATGCGGAGCCAATTTATCCAAGTTTAGGCGATGTGGTGAACCTCTCTGACAACACAAAATCGATGCTTAGATATAAAGATAATTTAGTTGAAATTTTCTATGGAGTTAAAACATTAGAGTATGATTTGGCACTGCATGATGAGAATAGAAAGGTGATGATTGCTACCCTGATTGAAATGCATCCTACAATAGGCAAAGCACTTCAAGTGCAAGTTGATAGCGCCACGACAGATCAAGAAAAAGCAAAAACACTATTTACGGGAATGTTTGAGCGAGGAGGCAAAAAGAAAAATATTCAGAAAGGACGATACGGTCAAGCGCTTGCCGAGTCTATTGCTAAGCTTGAGCCAACCGAAAATTTTATCGTTCCTGAATATATCAGTAACGCCATTAAACATGTATGCGATTATAAGGAGGTGTAATTGTGATCGGACTTTCTGATGAGCAGCGAGATGTCGTTCATGCCCCAATGAGTGCCCTATCCGTTATCGCTTGTGCCGGTAGTGGAAAAACAAAAACCGCGGTTCACCGGTTAGAAAAGATCAAGTATGAGTTAAAAAATACACGTTCCCACGTGGCACTATTGTCATTCTCAAATATCGCTGTTGACACCTTTAGAAAGGCATATCTAGAGGTCTCATCTAATCAACAAGGTCGCAGCAACCCAAAAAGAGTCACGATTGATACTGTAGATGGGTTTATTACAAATTACATAATCCGTCCTCACGCCTATCGAACGATGGAGTGTAATAAAATTCCATTTTTGGTTGATGGGTCAGAGCCGTTTCTTCTGAATAATGATTATAAATTCTGGTATACGTTATCAAACGGTGAAAAGAGATCCGTAGAAGGTTCAGAAATAAATGACGTCTCTGTGGATTTTGATGGTGAAAATTTCAATTTCAAGTACAAATACCATAAATCAGAACATTTGATTAATAACGGCCTTGTGGTTGCCAAGAAACTTGGTCGTATTGGGGCATACACTCATGAGCTAGGTAAGTACTGGGCACTACAGAGTTTGTGTGATCAGGAAAATGTCCTGGCTGCAATGGCAAACAGATACCCACATATTATTGTGGATGAAGCACAAGACATTTCGCCATTTCATCAATTAATACTTCAACTGCTAGTAGAAAAAGGTGTGAAATTATCTCTTGTTGGTGATCCATGCCAGGCAATTTATGAATTTTCTGGGGCGACAGGGCAATTCATCACTGATCATAATAGTTCGAGCAACGTCCACCGCTTACCGCTCACAATGAATTATCGGTCGATTCCTGAAATACTGGCCGTAGCAAATTCAATCTCAAGACGGAATGATTTGGCTTTTCGTAGTCGTGATTTAGATGGACACGGTGCTTATTATGTTGCCTATGAACCCAACGATCATCAAAAGCTTATATCCATTTTTGAAAAGGAGCTTCCAGTATTAAATCTATCAGTTAAAAAATCAGCTGTTCTTTATCGAGGGAATGCAGATATACAGAGATTAAGTGATACCTCATCCAATGTAGGTATAGGTAAAATTAAACTACTTTCATCAGCTGCTTTGTGCCGGGATGTGAATCAAGATTATTTCATCGCATTTCAACTTGTTTCTCGTGCTGTGGTAGGCCTTCTGAAAAACGTCCCTGATAACTTCCTATCCTCCATATTAAAAGATGATTCAAACACTATTGCTAAGAAAATGAGGCAAGACCTATGGAGGTTTGTTAGATCAGCCGAAACTGGTTTACCGTCCGCTCATCTAAGAGCTAGTACGGAATGGCATCCTTGTTTAAAAAACAATTTAATCTTACTGCTGAACAAGTTAGGAGAAAAATATGGGTATGCTAAAATTGATAATGTTTCGGGGAATATAAAAAAGACTAAGTTGCTTGATGAGTCATTGGCTCCTGCTTTGGAGTTAAATTTGCAAAATTCTTCTTCAATCAGAGTTACTACCGTTCATAAAGTTAAAGGTGAAAGCCTGGATGGCGTTTTATATATCGCTAAGAAAGAACAAATAAATGCAATGCTTAATGGTGTTGAAACAGAGTTGGGACGTATCGGTTATGTTGCGGCAACTAGAGCCAGAGATTTATTCATATTGGGTGTGCCTAAAGCTAATGTGAAAGAGCTATCTCCTAAATTGGAAGCAATTGGATTTAAAAAGTGGAAGGAGTGAAGTTATATTCGTTTGAAAGGCCTCTGAAGCATTAACTTAGACCTTGTAGGTTAATGTCCTCTACTGCCAATTAGCCTAATTTAATTTTTCTGTAAAATTCCCGATAAACTCATACGTTAAAAACCTACCGACAAGGTCGGCGATAAGTAATAAAAGGAAACTATGAACTACTCGCGATATGAAGAATGGGTAACAAGAAGCTTTCGCTGGATTCGGGCGGATAAAGATTCTGGACTTCCTCATCACATTCAAATGCTTGGAATTGTTGATGCAGAGTTAAGAGGTGTCAGATATCGAGACATTTTTGATGAAGAAAATGTTCCGCTTGAAGATGAGTATGGAATTTTGAAGTTAGAAGTTAGAAAGGTTTCAAATAAATGCTCACCTTTGGGTTTTAGGTGCATATGAACTTGTTAGAATGGTTTCTCAACGGGTAAGAGAAGATCCTGAGCTCGCTAGTGATGCCTCTCTCCTTGAGATACAAGAAACTAAAAAATTGTTTGAGCGCGTAAGAGTTCCTCTTGCCAAACTTGAACCAAGTAAGCGCCATGAAAAAACCGATTTCGAAGTAGCCTTTGCTGGTGTTGGCCCGGAAGGTCTTGGCTGGAAAATAAATGAAGATTATATAGTCTATCAGGAAGAGCTTTCTGATCGTTTATTTGCGATGTTCAGTGTTCTATGGCCAAGGGTGTATCAGGACCCACAGGGGTAATGTCCGCTTTTTGCCGACAGCGGACGCCTAATAAATTCTTTAAAGGAACAACATGCTTCGCCCAACCCCTGTTGTCACGCTAAGATTTTACGATCTACCATTAGCCGCATATGGCTTTCAAACTGCACCAACATAATGTACATAGGCCTACGTTGACCAAGCACATATTTGGTCGCTGGAGGAGTATTAAATTTCTAACACAAAAGAAACATAGGAAGAAAAAAACGTGAACACACCATGGAAACCCAAACGCTGGATAGCTGTTTTGCTAAGTCTTTTTACCGGCTCATTTGCTTTTTTATATCTCAACCACCTTCGATTGTTCTGGGTATATTTTTTTGTTTCTATAACCGTGGTTGCGGTGGACTGGTATTTCCATCTGCATTTTAGTTTGGTTGTGACTTCGGCCTGCGTGATTCACGGCTACCTGGTGGCTACCAAATATGACATTGAGCAGCCCCGACACTGGTATTCACACTGGTGGGCAATTCCCGCCTTGTATACGGTAATAATCGGTCCTATTTTGCTTAGCCGAATTTTCATTTTTGACTTATTTAGCATACCGGCTGCTTCGATGAGCCCCAATGTGAACATCGGTAACTATATAGTCATTAAAAAACATGGTTACGGTGATTATGGTGCATTCGGTATTAAAATTTTTAATACCGGCTTTGCCGCGGGTATAAAAGCTACTCCTGGGAAAATTTATGCATTCTATCCACCACATCAGCCCGCTGTCGCCTATATAAAACGGCTGGTGGGTAAGCCAGGCGACCAAATTGATATTAAAGACGACGCAATATCTATAAATGGAAAGCCACTTGAGCACAAATTATTATCCGAAGATGCTCAGTACACTTATTACGAAGAAAAAATCGGGGATATTTCATATAAAATTCAGCGCACAAAAGGCAAGCCATTTTTAATCAATCAAACCTTTATAGTTCCGCAAGGACATTATTTCTTTTTAGGCGACAACCGCGACAATTCTTACGATAGTCGGCTATGGGGCTCCGTCTCGGATCATAGTTTTATCGGTGAGTTAATATTTGTATTTACAATTTGAATAGGCTGATTTGTTACCGTAAAAATAATCCGGTACTGATGCGGATAGCCAGTGTGTTGAAGATTGGGGCAAAGAGTAAAAATCCACGTTCATAGAACGTGGTTTTGGATTCACCCTAAAAGGGTGTTGTACATCAGCCTTCGTAGAAGGCTGATCGAGCCGCCCCTCTAGAACTATATTAATTGCAAGTTTTGCGAATCATATTTCTTGTCTTGCT
>CBFGNP010000255.1:0-6449 GCA_965650095.1 uncultured Pedobacter sp.
CCACATTTTCAAAAGGGTCACCGGCAAACGTTTTGTAGGTGATAACACGGTCTATCGAAGCATCTTGCTCAACAATCTCTTTCAGCCCCTCCGCACTTTGCTGGAGCATCACCCTGCAGGTATCCAGATCATGCACTTGCCATACAGTTACCGGGGGGATGCTGCCGCCAATACGGCTGGTCCAAATGACTTGCGCATTGGCGATATGGCTCAGCAGCGTCATACAGTAGCCGGGAATTGGGGAAGATTCGATTGCCGACGCATTTGTTAGTGCCTCAAGCACTACGGAATTTGCCCAGGTATTGTATGCACAGAGTTTTTGTAACATGGCTTATGAGGTCTATGAGCAGTAAATTTAAGAGAAATCTCCTGATTTCTTTTATGCATACCATGAATTTACGTATTACCAGCCATGTGCAGGTGCCCCTTACATTTGCCGCAATGAGCCATTCCGGGTCATGAAGAATCTGCGTATGTTTGATCAGCAAATACGATAGGATCGTAAAGCCTAACAAATAAACACCCATTTATGAGAAAATTAGTTTTATTGATGCATGTATCCCTTGACGGTTATGTAGCGGGACCGAACGGTGAGATGGACTGGATCAAGGTTGATGAAGAGCTCTTTGACTACACGCAGCAGCAAACAGATCTGGCTGATGCCGCTTTATACGGAAGGGTTACTTATGAAATGATGGAGAGTTACTGGCCTGGTGCTGCCGATCAGCCTGGCGCCAGCAAGCACGATATTGAACATAGCAGATGGTACCAAAATGCACAAAAGTTCGTGGCATCAGGTACCATGACCAATGCAGGAAGTGATACAACCTTTATTGCTGAGGACCTTACCGGGGCAATTGCGAAGCTTAAACAAAGTTCGGGTAAGCACATCCTGTTAATTGGCAGCCCTTCGGTTGCCCGTACCCTGATTCAGGCGGGTCTGATAGACATTTATCAATTGTTTATCAATCCTGTACTGCTTGGCCGCGGTATCCGTTTATTTCCGGACCTTAATGAAAAAATAGGGCTTGAACTAAAGGAAAGCAGGCCGTTTGCCAATGGTGTTTGCGGACAGTGTTATGTGAAACCGGACTAAATTTGTCACCAAACGCCAGGATTCATTGGTGTTTGGCGTTAAACGGCATAGCGGCACTAACTTTCCTGTACATCCAGTATACTCCAATTAAAAACACGATAAGGCCTGTGTAGATCCACAGGTCTGGCGGCATGGTTTTCCTGGTCACAACCTCTTTTTTTGCCGTGTCCTGCTCGGTGGTTTTCAACCCAGCTAGTGTTGACTCGTCCGTTTGCTCTAGTATTAGTTGATGCTGATAAATCCTTCCACTGTCCCACAGGGTAAAAATGCTGGTCTGCTTGTTAGCGCTCTTTAATTCCAGCATATTGAAATTGCTTTTCTTTTCAAGCTGCCGGGTGTCAGCTGTGGTCGTGTTGCTGGTTTTTTTGAGCAGGTTACAGCCAGTCAGCAGCATCAGCAGAATTGAGCAGGAGGGGATCAGCCTATTCATGGCAAACCTCCTTTCTTGTTGCCCCTTATCCAGTTCGCATAGCGATGAACGGTCTTGACATGTCTGAGCTTCCTGTACACCCCATCGCCATCTCTCGATCCGCTAACATTGGTGTTTCCCTCAATGCCGCTAATCCAGTTCCCTTTAACCTGTTCAATGAGACCGCAATGTGCAATTCGATTTAAAGCTGGAAAGTAGATACTGAATACCAAGCCGGGCGAAGGAATTTTCACTTGTCTGCCAACGGGAAACAGGGCAGGAGACCAGCCGGTTCGTGGCTGATCATAACCTGCCTGTTTAAATACCCATGTGAGGAAAGCAGCACACCAGGGTTGGCCTTTGCTGAGCCCTGCAGCAGCTAAGTAAGCCTCCACCTGTAAGCCGTCGTTGTTGTCTGTCGCTTCTTTAACACCGATCTGTGCTTGTGCTATCACAACAATATGGTCGTAATCATTCGTGTTTACAGTACTGCTGCCAGGCAGGCCACGCCAGCCAGCAAAAGCAAAGCAAAACAGGCAAAGTAAAATCCTAGCTGTTTCCATGACTCTAAAAATTTAAACTGTGAAACCATCAGCCCTAAAGGGGGCAAACCCAAGGACATCCAGAAATGTCTTAACAGCCACCAGCACAAGGCCAGCAGCATCAAAAAACTAATCAGCGCCAGCAGGATTAGCAACCAGATGGATGGATCGATAGATCCTGCAGTGCTGTCGCCCCATTGCATCAGCTTAGGCGCTGTGAACCATAACAAGATCAGTACACTAAACAGCAGATATTTTGTAAGGTGCTTAAGCTCATGCAAAAGCACTGGTCTTACTAAAGTTATTGGTTTCATAAAATAGGTTTTAATTGGTTAAATCCCTTATCGGGAAAGAGCCGGCAATAAATGCCTTGCTCTTCCCCTAAAAGGACGAGGTTGATTATAACACGGTCACACCCGGATAGTGAACACTATTGCTTACCGTTTTGCCATCCTCACTTACGAAGCTCATGTAGCATTCTACAAGGTCTCCGCTAAAAGGAGGTGGCAATTGCATTTCGTACGCTAAGTCGGCCCGCGTCACTGTACCGATCAGCGTAACAAACTTGCCTTTCGCAGGACTATACGCTACGAAAATAGCCTTGTCTGTCAGCTTGAAATTACCACCAGCAAAATTTGCCTGCCATTTAAAATTCAGCTTAGCTGCCGCAAGTGCTTCAATTTCAAATTGATTTGGTTCTTCCAGCTTACCCTGGCTAAACATCAGCTTTGAAAAGTCTACGGTGTAATCTGGCGAGATGCCGGTAATGGCATTGGCGAGATTGTACGATACCGCGGCATTCATGGCCGACTGACCTGCAGGAGCCACATTCTTAAAGCCGATCGTAATGACCCTGCTTAAACCGCCGAGCAGCGAAGTCATTAATGACCAGCGCAGCTGTACTGGCAATTGCGCCGCTGTCGGCGGGCGTTTAACTTTGCGAGGCATCGCCTTAATTAAGTCCATCAGCCTCCAGAAACAGCCGTATGCTGTTCCTACTTGTCCCTGGAATCCACCCAGGAATCCTCTTGATAATTTTCCCATGATTATAGGTTTTTAAAAATTAATGAATCTGTTAATTACGTTGTTCCTTGCAAGTCAACAGGACAAACGTATTCAGCTAGAAATCAAAAACCTAGCAGTCGGGCAGCGCTTGCCGGATATTGCCGGCACTTTGCCGGAGGTATGGAAAAGGAGGGGAGCTAATTGATGAAATATTGCCTGGAAATTTTATATTTGGGATATGACTTTAGCCGATTTCGAAACCTCATTAGCGAATGACCAGCCATCTGCTGATCTGCCATTGCATCTGCAGGCTTTGTGGTACGATAGGAATGGCAACTGGAAAGCGGCCCATGACTTGATTGATCAATTGACAGATCCCCAGTCGGCCCATATTCATGCTTACCTGCACCGTAAGGAAGGTGATCTATGGAACGCAGATTACTGGTACAACAGGGCAGGGAGGAAGCGACCGCAGGTTTCGCTGGATGAGGAATGGCAAATGCTGCTGAAGGAATACTTACCATAAAAATAAACGCTCAATTTTTCTTTATATTCACACTATGAATTTACGCTTTATTGTTTCAACATTACCACTGTTCCTTGCCTGCAGTGCTTTTGGCCAAAAGATTGACACCACTTATCTTGGTTCAGACTGGAAACCTTCTACAAAAGAACTAAGCTCATATTTTCGTGTTACAAGGAGAATCAATGAAGCAAAAGGATTTGAGGTTGCTGACTACTACAAATCCGGGGAAGTTCAAATGACCGGTACTTATTCCTCACTTGATCCTCAGGTTCGGGAGGGAGAGTTTAACTGGTATTACCGGGACGGTAAGAAAAAAGTTCAGCATTTTTATAAAAAGAATGAACTGCAATCAGAAGCGAATTGGAATGAAAATGGTGACCAAACTTTAAAAAAGGAGTATCAGAAACTTAACACTACCAGGGATGGTAAGGGGACTTATGATTACGTAAGTTTAGAAAAGTTTCCCCAGTATCCGGGAGGAATGCCGGAACTTTACAAGTTCTTAAGTGCAAATTTCGTAATGCCGGCAAATGTTAGCTATTCTCCGGGCAGGATCGTTGTGAAATTTGTTGTTGAAAAGAATGGCAGTATAGCAGATGCTGAAATCGAGAAAAGTGTTCATCCTTTGATTGACCAGGAAGCCTTAAGAGTAATTAAATCTTTACCTAAGTGGGAACCTGGAGTTCAGGATGGGAAGAACATCCGTGTAACAATGAGCATCCCTATTAGTATTAACTAACTGCAACAAAATTTAACGCTTCAGGAGATGTAGCGAAAATCACATTATGGACATTTAATATGAAACGATTTTTGATATTCTTCCTATTATTTGCTTTTTTGTTAACAGGTTGTTCTATCCTAACCACTTCAAAAGGAAGACCTCCGTCACTGAAAGAAGCCCGCAAGCTACTAAAAAACTATGCACTATGCAGTTGTATTAAATATATAACGGATGATAAAAAGTTGAAGAATGATATAAGCCGCGGTATTTATTCAGACATCAGTAATTATTCAGATTCAAAGGTATTTAATGAAATTGACAGCCTCGCCAAAATTGCCGCATTGACGATAGAACCCTCGCAAATTGCAGATTACGGATACCAAAAACCTTTATTGTTGGGCTGTATTAGCTTTTTTCAGAGCAAAAAGCTTGATTCATTAGTGAGAATCTTTGACAAGATATATACTAAATAAAATATCTCAATCGTGTGTTTGAGCGTATCCAAGACGAACAAAAAAGTAACTTGATCGATCAAAAATCGGGCGAGCTTCCAGATTACCTGGAAAAATTTATACAGCTTGACGACAATCGGTTTGTTCGATCAATTGCGCATTCCTTATTTTTAGCTACAGAAGTGACACTATTGGCCTTTCAACCTTTGTTCGATGGTGCAGATATCTTTAGAAAGAAGCATATCGAAAATCTACTCCTTGGCAATAGGGAAAAAGCAGAAGAATATGAAAAAGAGCTTAATGAAACTTTGCGCTCACGAATAGCTAAAAATGGAAAGCAAAGATTCCGGGGACGATTTTAAAAAAGACGATTTTAATCTTTCTACAATCCATAATTATGTTGTCGGTGATATTATGGGATTTAACTAAGGTGGAAAAGAAAGGTCTTTTATAAAGATCGAGTACATTCCTGTTATTTCTTCGGTTTTGGTTTAAAAAAGTGTGCGCCAATGTTGCCAGGATTCTGTTGCTTCAGCCCCTTATAAACAATTTCAGCCATTTGTCTTGCACCCAGCTCACTGAAATGGGTATTATCAACCTTACCCTCTGGATAATTGGGATGCTCACCTGGTTTTAAATGATTAAAAAGCCATGCTGAATTTTCCGGTCCTAAACTTTTTAGTACCTCCTGACTTTGGGTGTCCAGATCAATAAATACCACATGGTCTTCAGCGGCAACTTGCCGAACCAATGCAGAGTACACCTTATGTGTATCTTCTAGGTTTCCTGCTTTATCAAAGCTTCTTCTGGCCGGAGGCGTAATCAGGACAGGAATCGCCTGATGTGCTTTCGTCTCAGCAATATACTGGTGCAGATTCTTTTCAAACTCTTTTTCT
The DNA here is from genome assembly GCA_965650095.1 of uncultured Pedobacter sp. Lineage (GTDB taxonomy): Bacteria > Bacteroidota > Bacteroidia > Sphingobacteriales > Sphingobacteriaceae > Pedobacter. The sequence continues at coordinate 5,648 of CBFGNP010000255.1, forward strand.
GTTGTGGCCTGTGCCTTAGTCTTAACCTCATCGTTATGGCCAAACTGAATCAACACCAGATCCCCCTTCTTCAGCTCAGCAACAATCGGCTTCCATAAATTATCTGCCATGAATGTCTTGGTGCTTCTGCCATTTTGGGCACGGTTGACCACAACAGTAGTGGCAGTATCAAAGAATTTCGAAAATGGCATTCCCCATCCAGTTTCCGGATAAGCCGCCAACTGCTTTTCAGAAACGGTAGAATCGCCAATCAAATAAATGTGCATTTTTTCCTCCTGGGGAAGCGTAAATCCCATGCAGAAAAGTAGGCCTATGGAAAGGGCTATTTTACTAAAATGTATCTTCATAATGTTGAATTATTTTTTGACTGCTATCCTCGATTCAAGTTCTAAGTGCTTGCTTTTTATTTCAGAAAGCACAATCTCTGCCAGCAGTCTGGCGCCATACTCGCTGAAATGCGTGTTGTCGTTTATTCCATCTGGAAACTGGGGATTTGTGCCGGGCTTGGATATATTGAAAAGCAAAGCGGAGTGTTCTGGTCCGTACGATTGATAGAGCGCTCTGCTTTTAGTATCCAGGTCTATCACCGGCACATTAAGTTCCTTTCCTAGCGACACAACCACTGCAGAATATTCAATGTGCGTTTCCAGTGCTTTTCCATCCTTATCGAACTTTCGTCTCGAAACTGGTGTAACCAAAATTGGCTTGCCACCTTTCTCGCGTGTCTCTGTAATAAACCTGGTCAGGTTTTTCCGGTAATCTTCAGGAGCGGTATACCTATCTTTAAAGATCTCTTCCTTGG
>CBFGNP010000256.1:0-6447 GCA_965650095.1 uncultured Pedobacter sp.
ATTCAGGTGGTCTGTTTGCCACGGAATCACATGGTCAGTTTCTCCGAAATATACACCGTGATGACCTATTATTTCCTTTTACAGCACATTTCCCGGAGCAGGGCGGAAGGTTTATCCTTGTACATCGTATTGAAGGAGAGCATGTCCATTATAGCGATGAATACCAGAAACATGCTTTAATGAATGAAAATATTTTTCTTGAAAGATGGGATGGGGTTGCACTTTACGCGGAAAAAACCGATCGGAGCGGTGAGGAGGGCTATCTGGGACAGTATGTATTTGGTTTTCTACAAAAAATGCTTTATCCTGCTGCTTTTGTTTTAGGACTTTCAATCCTTGGATTAACAATTATTTCTCATTCTTTTTCAGAAGGTTATCTCGCTGTGTGCCTGATCAAATGTATTGGCTGCGCAATTAGCATGTTATTGCTTATCCAGCGTGTAAACCCAAGAAATTCATTTGTACAAAATCTATGCAGCCTAGGCGGTAAGGGCGGTTGTGATACCATCTTAAAATCGAAGTTCGCGCAATTGTCTTCCTGGTTGAGCTGGAGTGAGATCGGATTATATTATTTTACGGGCTCGTTCTTACTATTGCTGATATATCCTTCTTCTATCGGTTTACTGGGATGGTTGAATGTGCTCGCGTTACCGTATACCATCTGGTCAATAAGCTACCAGTTTTGGAATAAGCAGTGGTGTATCTTATGCTCTCTTATCCAAATTGTGCTTTGGGCTGAGTTTCTGGTGAATGTGAGTTTTCATTCTTTCGGTAAAACATTTGACGTAGCGCTCTTATATATGCTGCCCATTTCTTTTTTGACGCCCATTGTCGTATGGTCATTGTTGAAAATATCATTTAAGCGAGCAGTGAGACCGTTCAAGCAACAATTGAATAAGTTTAAATATAATACTTTCCTGTTCCGACAGGTTTTAACCAGCCAGCCTAGATATGCAGTCGGTGATGAGCTTTTTCCTATTTTATTGGGAAATCCAACCGCTTCAACAGTAATTACTATGGTCAGCAATCCATACTGTGATCCATGTGCTAAAGCACACACCCTTATGGAAGACTTATTGAAAACTAAAAAGGATATACTGGTAAAAGTCCTTTTTTCAACACCCGACCGGGATGATGATTTTCGCACGAAAGCCGCGCGGCATTTATCGGCACTGACCTTAGCAGATGACAAGGAGCTTGCTGGACAGGCGTTGGCACACTGGTATTCGAAAAAAGAAACCTATGAAAACTGGTCTGTTAAATATCCAATAGCTGACAATGATAACAGTCACAATGTGAGGAAAATACAAAAAGAGTGGTGTGAAATGGCGGATATTACTTTTACGCCGACCATTCTCATAAACGGTTATAAGTTGCCGAGTGTATATAGTCCTGAAGATCTCAGATTTCTTCTGAACTGAAATATCTGATAGAGACATAGCGAATCGAAGTTGAAAGAAATTTTTGCGCAAAAAGGGCAGATAAGTTGCAACGAAGCTGTCCGAAAAACGAATGCCGGCGTTTACCTGCATCGCTGAAGTTGCTCCTGCGTGATGGACGACAAAAATATTTACAACAACGTAAACCTTTAAAAAATGAAAAAAGTAAAGTTACTCAGCAAAGCTGAGATGAAAAATGTAACCGGTGGAAATGTATGTACAACAGGTAATTGGAACAGTTATGATATCTGCTATAATTGCAGCATTCTGTACGGAACAGCTCCAGAACAAGCGGCTCGTGTGTGCGCTTTCACTTCCGGAGGGCAAACAACCTAAACCTTTAAAAAATGAAAAAAGTAAAGTTGCTCAGCAAAGTTGAGATGAAAAATGTAAGCGGAGGAAATGTATGCGCAACTGGTAATTGGAACAGTTACGAAATCTGTTTTAATTGCAGCCTTGCGTACGGAATAAGTTTAGATCAAGCAGATCGTGTGTGCAGTGCCGTTTCAACTACTTAAATTAAAAAAAATAACAGGTCGCATGACCTGTTATTTTTCCTACCTTAATAAATAAATTATAAGTAATATGAAATATATCAAAATCCTCTTCCTGTTGCTCTTGCCTATTGTCACGTGTGGCCAAATGGTCAACTATCATGTCAAGGCACTCCTGGGGGCTAATGTTAAGGCCAAGTATGCTTATTTAGCAATGCCTAAAAATCTGAGCTCGACTGAAGATCCGGGAAAGTTCGTGATTGTCCCGGTTAAAGATGGGTCTGCGGAATTCAGGGGGACAGTTGACTTGGGTGATGATATTTTAAAGACTGCGTATATTTTCGTTGATGATAGGGCAAACATCACAATGCCGGAAACAATTTCCAAGGTAAGGGAGGGCATCTGGTCTGTAAAGGCACGTCATATCGTTGTGGAAGATATAACCCTCGAAATAAAGAATAAGGATTCTGTAGGATCTGCAAGCATTACAAAGGATGGGAAGCTGACCAAAGAAATGGAAGAATATTACCAGATGTTAGATAATGATAAAGAAGCTGGATTTTTTAAAAAATATCCCGATTCACCCATGAGTCTTCTTCAGGTACAAGCTGTTGTAATGATGTACGAACTTCCCCTGCGTCAACGGCTTGAGGCTCAGGGTAGAGATCCCAGGATATATTATCAATTGCTTTCCCCAAAATTAAGAGAGACTAGGCAGGGAGTCGAATTAAAGAAAAGAATGGACCGCCTTTTTGCAAAATAAGTAAGTAGCATGCGATTATTAACGTTATGTTTCCTGATCTATTTCCAATCACCATTTTTATTTGCTCAGCCAAGTAATCAAGGTTCTTTGAGCGTCACTGCGGATTTAAGAGATTTGCAGGACTCTGTTCAAAAGATAGGTGTTGTGATCAATACCATCAGCGGTGCTCCCACGAGATATGATACTGGCGGCATTAGCGGTGGTAAACTGTCTTTTGCGATGGATCTGGAGGAACCGATGCTCCTCAGCTTTATTTTTCATTGGAAAAAATCGAAGTCAACGTCGATAAGTTTCTGGACGGGACCTTCCACACAAGAGCTCTATTTTAAAGATGGCTTACGGCCCGAAATTAGGAACAAAACATCTATCACCCGGCAATTTTTGGAAATGGAAAGGCAGGAGCGTTCCATTAAATCTAAAAGGGATTCCTTACTCAAAAATGTTAGCTATGAAAACAGGTCAATTGAACAGGTCGAAGGTGAAATATCCCGATTAAAAGATTCCCTTGCTACTGTTATTGAAGAAAACGTATATAAAAAAAATGCTCTCGAGTATAAATCATCGCCACTTGGGTTATATGCCCTTTGGAAATATGCGATGACGCCAATCGCGTCTCCAAGAATAAAGTCTAAGCCCGATTTTATCCGTTCACTCTATCAATCGCTTGATACAGGAATAAAAAGTTTCCCTTCTGCGAAGATATTGTCTGTTAAAATTGTTGAAGCAAAAGCATTCGTAAAAGTACAGGAAAAAATACCTGATCTTGTTTTGCAGGATACAACAGGGAAAAGAGGGATTGCGCTGACAGATTACAAAGGAAAGTATCTATTGCTGGATTTCTGGGCGAGCTGGTGTGGTCCATGCAGGGATGAAAATCCCGCTCTGATTAAAGCTTTCCAAAAATATAAATTGAAAGGCTTTGATATTTTAAGCGTGACCCTTGATCACGAAAGAGACAGGAATAAGTGGATCACTGCCGTGCACAAAGATGGTATAGATTTATGGTCGAATGTCAGTGATTTCGATGAAAGGGCTAAATCACTTTTCGGCGTCACAGCGATTCCATCAAATTTTCTCGTAGATCCTACAGGAAAGGTCATTGCGCAGGACCTGCGAGGTGAGATGCTGGAAAAGAAGCTCCAGGAGCTTTTTCCCAAATGATGATCGCACGTCCTTACAAACGTTTATTTTAAGTTTTATTTACCTGTAAACTACCCTATATTGAAGTCCTTCGTCTACTACCAGCAGCCCGATCAAATGGACTGTGGCCCGACATGTCTGCGCATGATAGCGAAGCATTATGGCAAAAACTTTAGCCTGCAAAAGCTGCGAGACCTCTCTGGTATCAACCGTGCGGGTGTTTCGCTTTTGGGCATCAGCGAGGCGGCAGAGAAGATTGGCTTCAGGGCTAACGGCGCACGTCTGGACATTGAACTTTTAAATGAAGTTGAGCTCCCGATTATATTGCATTGGAATAAAAACCATTTTGTGGTACTTTATAAGATAAAGAATGGCCGGTATTATGTTGCCGACCCGGGAAATGGGCTGATAACGTACTCTGAAAGTGAATTGATGCAATACTGGATTGGAAAAGCTTATGATGGCAGTCTTGACGGGTTTGGGCTAATTATTACCCCCACGCCGGAATTCTATGAGCAACAGGGAGATGGTGCGAAACAATTAGATCTTTCTTATCTGCTTGGTTACCTAAAGCCGCATAGAGCATTGGTGGTCCAGATCTTAGTCGGTCTTGGCGTTGGGAGTCTCTTACAGTTGATCTTGCCTTTCCTTACCCAGTCTGTCGTGGACATCGGGATCAATACAAGAAACCTGAATTTTATTTATATTATTTTAATTGCCCAGACCATGCTTTTCATTGGCCGGATGAGTGTAGACTTTATCAGGTCCTGGATACTGTTGCATATCAGTACACGCATCAATATTTCTATCCTGACCGATTTTCTTATCAAATTGATGAAATTACCAATCAGCTTCTTTGACACGAAAATGACCGGAGATATCATGCAACGCATGAACGACCAAAAACGGATAGAATCTTTTTTGACAGGTTCTACACTGAGTGTTATTTTCTCCATGTTCAACCTGGTGATGTTTAGCTTCGTACTTGCTTATTACAACATGACTATTTTCCTTATTTTTTTGGTAAGTACGATTTTATATAGTGTCTGGGTTGTACTATTTCTCAAGAAAAGGCGAAAGCTTGACCTCAAACGATTTGATCTCTCTGCCAAAAATCAAAGTTCAATAGTTCAGCTCATCAATGGGATGCAGGAGATTAAGCTTAATAATTGTGAGCAACAGAAACGCTGGGAATGGGAGCATCTACAGGCCGGTCTTTTTCGTTTTAGTATTTCCAGCCTGAAGCTTGGGCAGTACCAACAGGCGGGTACTTTTTTTATAAACGAAGGTAAAAATATCCTGATCACCTTTCTGGTCGCCAAGTCGGTTATTGACGGGCAATTGACTTTGGGGGCTATGATGGCAGTTCAATATATTATCGGCCAGCTTAACAGTCCTATTGAGCAGATGCTGGGCTTTGTACAGCAGCTTCAGGATGCTAAGATTTCGCTGGAACGTTTGAATGAAGTAAGAGAACTCGCAGACGAGGAGCCGGTTGAAAAGAGCTTTGTCAAAGAGCTTCCTGATAATATGAGCTTATCTCTACGCGATATCACATTTACTTATCCGGGAGCGGGGAACGAAGCTGTCCTTTCAAAGATAAACATAACTATACCACAGGGTAAAACCACGGCTATTGTCGGCATGAGCGGAAGCGGTAAAACAACCATATTAAAACTATTGCTGCGTTTTTACGAACCGCAGAAAGGTGATATTAAAGTCGGTAGCGGTTACCTTGACCAGATCAGCTTTCGTTATTGGCGCGGCATATGTGGAGTGGTGATGCAGGACGGCTTTATTTTTTCAGATACCATTGCCAAGAATATCGCTGTCGGGGATGAATATCCGGATATGGTCAAACTTAGGCACGCCGTCCACATGGCAAATATTACAGATTTTATAGAAAGCCTGCCTCTTGGCCTGAATACAAAGATCGGCACCGAGGGAAATGGCATCAGCCAGGGGCAACGGCAAAGGATACTCATAGCGCGGGCAGTATATAAAGACCCCGAATATATCTTTTTTGATGAGGCCACCAACGCCCTGGATTCCAATAATGAAAAGGTAATTATGCAGAATTTGGAAAACTTTTTCAAGGGGCGGACGGTCGTCGTTGTGGCGCACCGGCTGAGCACCGTCAAAAACGCCGATAATATAGTGGTACTGGACAAGGGTATCATTATAGAACAGGGAACACACGCTGAATTGACCAGCTTGAAAGGCGAGTATTATCAGCTTGTGAAAAACCAATTGGAATTAGGGGATTAATTTTTATTGTTATGCCAGAGACTAGATTACAACCGCAGGTTAACAGCGAGGAAATTGACGAAATTATTACTGCGGTGCCTTCATGGATATTAAAGTGGGGAATTACCTTGGTATTCGGCATTTTGGGCAGTATAATCTTACTATCCTCATTTATTAATTATCCCGATGTTGTTAAAACCAGCCTGAAGATTAACTGCCTTAATGCCCCAAAGGCTGTACTTGCTAAACAGACAGGAAAGCTGACTGATTTGCTTGTTTCAGAAGGCCAGACTGTAAAATCCGGAGAAGCTTTGGCGTATCTGGAAAGTACTGCAAACGCTAAGGATGTGTTGAGGCTGAATCA
>CBFGNP010000257.1:0-6447 GCA_965650095.1 uncultured Pedobacter sp.
ACAGAATCGTTTGTACTTCTGAAAAACGATCATCAGCTATTGCCGCTGAAAAAACAGGGCACCATAGCCTTAATTGGCCCGCTTGCAAATACCGGCGCCAACATGCCCGGAACATGGAGTGTAAATAGTGAACTGGCCAATACCAAATCTCTTTTGCAGGGAATGCAGTCGGCCGCAGGAACAGACATTAAGATCTTACACAGCCTGGGTGCGAATCTTGTTTCCGATCCCGCGTACCAGGAAAGGGCAACCCTATTCGGCCGTGACATCCCCCGCGATAACCGTCCCGAGGAAGAAATAATTGACGAAGCCGTAAAATTGTCCAGGCGGGCCGACGTAGTGGTTGCCGCCCTGGGTGAAAGCTCTGAAATGAGCGGTGAGTCCTCAAGCAGGACGAATCTGGAGATCCCTGGTGCGCAAAAGCGTTTGTTAACCGCCCTGCTTAAAACAGGAAAACCGGTAGTACTTGTGTTATTTACCGGCAGGCCACTGGCGCTGAAATGGGAAAATGAAAATGTGCCGGCCATTTTAAATGTCTGGTTTGGCGGTACTGAAGCCGCTAGTGCCATTCCTGATGTATTATTTGGCAGGGTGAACCCATCGGGAAAGTTAACAGCAACATTTCCTCAAAATGTTGGTCAGGTCCCTTTATACTATGCCCATAAAAACACCGGAAGGCCGCTGGCCGATGGTAAATGGTTCAGTAAATTCCGTTCCAATTACCTGGATGTAAGTAATGATCCCCTGTATCCGTTTGGCTTTGGGTTGAGCTATACCACCTTCAGCTATTCAGACTTAAAATTAAATAAAAGCAGCTTCAGGAACGGCGGATCCATAACGGCATCGATAAATGTGAAGAATACAGGAAAAATGGAGGGGAAAGAAGTGGTACAATTGTACATCCGAGACCTGGCAGCTAGTTCTACGCGCCCTGTTAAAGAACTCAAAGGCTTTCAAAAGATCGTTTTAAAACCAGGTGAAAGCAAAAAGGTGGACTTTACCATCACTGAAACCGATTTGAAATTTTATAATAAGGCGCTGAAATTTCTTGCGGAACCGGGAGATTTCAAGGTGTTTATTGGTGGAAATTCCAGAGATGTGAAGGAAACAGACTTTAAATTCTTTTAAATGCCTCTAAATAATTAATTTAGTAAGATGAATGCAATGAGATTTACATGCTCTGTCATGCTGTTTTTTTACGGGATGAATACTAAAGCTCAGGATTTTAATAAATATGAAAAAGGGATTTTTATCAAAGGCAGGGACAGTATCCAATATCGGATATTGTATCCCGAGAATTTTAGCCAGAATGAAAAATATCCCATACTTTTTATGCTGCACGGAAGTGGCGAACGCGGAGCAGACAACCACAGTCAGCTGATCCATGGCGGCGCATTATTTCTGAAGGACACTGTCCGCAAGCAATTCCCTGCAATTGTGGTCTTTCCTCAGTGTACATCCGACAGTTACTGGGCCAATGTCCGGATGACAACGGAAGATGGAAAACGTAACTTCAATTTCCAGAAAAAAGGCCAGCCGACAAAGTCCATGCGCGGATTACTGGATCTGCTAAACAGTTTTTTGAAAAAACCTTTTGTTGATCAGAAAAGGGTATATGTTGGTGGTTTATCTATGGGCGCAATGGGCACCTACGAGCTGCTCAGACGCAAGCCCAGAACATTTGCTGCTGCCTTTGCCATCTGTGGCGGAGACAACGTGGCTAATGTACAAAAGTATAAACATGTCCCACTCTGGATATTTCACGGAGAAAAGGATGCTGTGGTACCGGTTACACTCGCAACAACAATTGCTAATCAGCGGATCGTGCTGGGAAAGCCAGCTAAACTCAGTTTGTATCCGGAAGCGAATCACAACAGCTGGGACTCTGCATTTGCAGAGCCCGAATTGTTGCCTTGGTTATTTTCCAATCATAAATAAGCTAATATTTCTTAGTCAGCCATGTTGTGATAAACAGCCTGAACGTCATCGTCCTCTTCCAGTTTATCAATTAATTTAAATACATCTGCAGCTTGTTCTTCAGACACCGCAGTATGCGACAGCGCAATGCGTTCCAGTTTCGCACTTTTCATCTCCATTCCAATATCTTCCAATGCTTTCTGCATTTTTCCGAAATCTTCAAATGCTGTTTGCACTACCGCGATATCATTGCCTTCTTCATCTGCCTCCAGATACAGCTCCTCTAAGCCTGCATCAATCAATTCAAACTCCAGTTCTTCCAGATCTCTTTCTCCAGGTAAAAACCTGAAAACAGACTTACGGTTAAAAATAAAGTCCAAAGATCCGGTTTTACCTAAAGTACCACCGGTTTTATTAAAATAACTCCGCACGTTGGCCACAGTTCTATTGGTATTATCAGTCGCCGTTTCAATAAGAATAGCCACTCCATGCTGCGCGTATCCTTCATAAACATACTCTTCATAACCATTTTCGTCCTTATTGGATGCACGTTTGATAGCGGCGTCCACCCTGTCCTTAGGCATATTTACCGCCTTGGCGTTTTGTATCGCAGTGCGTAAACGTGAATTGGTATCAGGAATCGGTCCTCCGTCCTTAACAGCCATTACGATCTCTTTACCTATCCTGGTAAACTGCACGGCCATTTTGGCCCAACGTTTAAATTTTCTTTCTTTTCTAAATTCAAATGCTCTTCCCATTTTCTTGTTTTAGTTTTAGTAGCCAGCATCATTAGCCAGCAACAAAACTAGATATTTATTTCTTTAAATTCTTTAACATATCGGTTGTCAGTTTAGCTAAATCAAATTCCGGCTTCCATCCCCAGTCCTTAGCGGCATAACTGTCGTTGATAGAACGTGGCCATCCGTCGGCGATGTGCTGCCGCGGATCATTCTCCGTGTAAATTAATTTGAATTCAGGAATATGTTTTCGGATCTCCTCAGCAAGGACTTCAGGCGTGAAGCTTACCCCTGCAAAATTATAACTCGAACGGATGGAGATCTTACCCGCCTCCGCATCCATCAGTTCAATGGTTCCTCTTATCGCATCATCCATATACATCATTGGCAATTCCGTTTGTGCATTTAAGAAAGAGGCATAGCTCCCCTTTTTTAGTGCCTCATGAAATATATGAACAGCGTAATCCGTTGTGCCACCTCCCGGTGCAGCCTTCCAGCTGATCAGCCCGGGATAACGGATACTGCGCACATCCAAACCATACTTTTGAAAATAGTATTCACACCAGCGTTCGCCAGCAAGCTTGCTTATTCCATATACCGTGTTCGGATCCATTACGCAGAACTGTGGGGTAAACTCCTTAGGCGAATTTGGCCCGAAGACAGCGATAGAACTGGGCCAGTATACCCTGGCCGTTTTATAGGTTATGGCCAGATCTAAAATATTCAATAAACCATTCATGTTCAGGTCCCAGGCCAGTTTTGGGTTTTGCTCGCCCGTTGCCGATAGTAAAGCAGCCAGCAAATACACTTGCGTAGGCTTATATTTTTGAAAAATATGATTCAAAGTATCTTTTTCAAGCACATTGACAAACTCGAAAGGACCAGAATTTTTAATGTCCTAATCCGGTCTGCGGATGTCGCACGCAATTACGTTATCTTCACTATAGGTTTTACGCAAGGCAGTGACCAGTTCTGTACCGATCTGGCCATTAGAACCTAAAACGATTATTTTTTCGATCATAAACAATTTATGGATTTGGGGGCAAAAAGTAAATAAACGAACAAACCTATTCAAAAATGTTCATAGCAGCCAAAATTCCCAGGCGATTATTTATCGGGTAAGTGCTGAATAATTTTTCAGACAACCTTCAGATAAATGTTAAAAAATTGATTTAGTAACAAAAACATTATATATTTACTTTATGGTGTATTTATAACACTAACTACTTTTTTTTGCTTAATATTACAAAACAAAACATAGTTTAAACACACAATAACAACCTTAACAACCGAATATGAACAGAAGAGAAGCGGTAAAAAGTGTTGCCTTTTTAATGGGCGGCGCGCTATCGGCGACTACAATCGGCGTATTTCTGGAAAGTTGCAATTCAACCTCCAATCAAGCTAAAGGCAGTTTATTTACTGAAGACCAGCAAAAGCTAATCACTGAAGTTGCAGACATTATTATTCCTACGACGAGTACACCGGGTGCAAAAGCAGCAGGTGTTGGCCCATTCATTTCCCTGATGGTAAAAGATTGCTATCCTGACGAGGCGCAAAAAGCTTTTGTAAAAGGACTCGACGATCTGGAAAATCAAGCGAAAGACCAATACAAAAAAAGCTTTGTGGAACTAACTGTGCCACAACGCCAGGAGCTATTAGGCAAGCTTCGTGATGCGACAGTTGCAGCAACAAAAGCAGAGAAAGAAAATCTTAACAAGCAGGAGCAGGCCCAAAAAGATGAACAAAAAACCAATCCGGATGAAAAAGCGACATCACCGGTAGAAAATACCGGTACCATCTCCATCCTGCCCAAGGACAAGCCTAAAATGGAACCACGGTTCTTTGCCATTATCAGAGATCTTACCCTACTGGGGTATTTTACTTCAGAAATTGGCGCCACACAGGCGTATTCGTTTGTTGAGATTCCCGGCCGATATGATGGCTGTGTAGATTTGAAACCTGGTCAGAGAGTCTGGTCGTAAACCTTTATATAATTAAATAATGAGCAATTTAAATGTTAAAGCAACAGCACAGAATACTTATGATGCAATTGTTGTAGGATCCGGGATCAGTGGTGGCTGGGCAGCGAAAGAACTAACAGAAAAAGGTTTAAAAGTTTTACTGCTGGAAAGAGGCAGGAACATTGAACATATAAAAGACTATACCTCGGCCATGAAAAAACCGTGGGAGTTTGAGCATAGAGGCAAATTAACCGAGGCGCAAAGAGAAACACATCCGGTACAGAAAAGAGACTATCCTTATACTGAATTTAATGAGAGTTTCTGGGTGAACGACCTGGAATGCCCTTATACCGAGGTTAAACGCTTTGACTGGTACCGTGGGTTCCATGTTGGAGGTAAATCATTGATGTGGGGCAGACAAAGTTACCGTTTCAGCGATATCAACTTTGAGGATAACCTGAAAGACGGGCATGGGGTAGATTGGCCAATCCGTTATAAGGATCTTGCACCCTGGTACGACTATGTAGAGAAATTTGCAGGGATCAGTGGTCAGGCAGAAAACTGGCCTGCACTTCCAGACGGACAATTCCTTCCCCCGATGGAGTTTAACTGCGTAGAAAAAGAAGTTAAAAAGCGCATCGAGGCCAAATGGAACAAATCGAGGATCATGACCATTGGCCGTGTGGCTAATTTAACCGTTGAACATGGCGGCCGTGGTAAATGCCAGTTTCGTAACCTTTGCAGCAGAGGCTGTCCTTTTGGAGCATACTTCAGTACGCAATCCTCTACTCTTCCTGCAGCTGTAGCAACCGGAAATCTGACTTTACGCCCTTTCTCGCTGGTAAACTCTATCATTTATGATAAAGAAACCCAAAAGGCAAAAGGCGTTGTGGTGATCGATTCGGAAACCATGGAAACTACAGAATACTTTGCCAAAATTGTATTCGTAAACGGATCAACGCTGGGTACAACCTTCGTTTTATTAAATTCTGTTTCTGATGAATTCCCGGATGGATTGGGTAATGGAAGCGGGCAGCTTGGACACAACCTGATGGATCACCATTTCCGTTGCGGCGCTAATGGCAGGATTGAAGGGTTTGATGACAAGTACACCTATGGAAGAAGGGCCAATGGAATATACATCCCGAGGTATAGAAACATGGGCAATGATAAACGTGATTATGTAAGGGGCTTCGGTTATCAGGGTGGTGGAAGCCGCGGCAACTGGCATGCAGATGTAGCAGAGCTGGCCTTTGGTGGCGAGTTCAAAGATCAGATGACCGTTCCGGGCGCATGGACAATGGGATTGGGTGGTTTTGGAGAATCATTGCCATATTATGAAAACAAGGTCTTTATCGATAAAAGCAAGAAGGACAAATGGGGACAACCTGTACTGGCCATCGATTGCGAGTTTAAGGATAACGAACGGAAAATGCGGGTGGACATGATGAACGATGCAGCTGAAATGCTGGAAGCTGCCGGCGCTAAGGACGTTAAAACCTTTGACAACGGCTCTGCTCCGGGTATGGCGATTCATGAAATGGGAACTGCACGTATGGGACACGACCCAAAAACATCAGTTCTGAACAAATGGAACCAGATGCATGAAGTAAAAAATGTTTTTGTAACCGATGGTTCATGTATGGGCTCTGCAGCTTGCCAGAATCCATCTTTAACCTATATGGCACTAACCGCCAGGGCTTGTGACTTTGCAGTTAGTGAATTAAAAAAAGGTAACCTTTAATGGAGAATAGAAAAATTAGAATGGGCATGATTGGTGGCGGTAAAGATGCTTTTATCGGCGCCGTTCATCGCATAGCTGCAAATAT
>CBFGNP010000258.1:0-6435 GCA_965650095.1 uncultured Pedobacter sp.
CAGAAACATTAGCTTGTCCACCCGTTCCTGCAGCGTAACCGGCCGTGATTGAATCACCGATATACTCTACTATGTTATCTGATGCTGCAGGAGCGCTTGTAGTAGCCCCTGCATCAAGAATGAAGCCCTGAAAATTAAACATATAATTATAATCTTTGCCCTGAGCCACAGTAACGGTATGCGTACCATTTGAGAGCGGACTTGGTGTTAGATTGATAGTTCCATTTGCATTTAAATAGCTAATCCATGGGCCGTTGTCGATCTTAGCATAATAATTAGTTGCAGCGCCTACTTTTACTTTAACTGTCGTACCAGTGAATTTTACACGAACATATGCTCCGCCCCAATAACTGATATATTGTGTTGGATTGCTGGTCTCCCAGCGGCCGAAGTATTTAATATTTGAATCATCTGGTGCACCTGATCCTGCCAGGGCAGCTACAGCCTGCAGGGTATTACCTTCAGAAATAGATTTAGCTTCGATATCGGCGGTTGATAAATCCTCGGAGACTTTACTACATCTCATAAGTAAGGTGAACATACAGATGCCGGTGAGAATATGAATAGCAAGCTGTTTGGCGATCTGAATGCATTTGGCAGAGGGATGTACGAATCCAGGGAAAAGCAACTGCGATTTCCAGTCATACTTTTTGGTTTTGTTTATCATATTTGGTTACGTTTAATGCAAAGCAAACAATCGCTTTACTTTAACATAAAACTAATTTCAAGTCTTAAAAAAATCTTAAAAAAACTATAATCAATTCGTTATCAGCCTTTTTATAGTGTATAGCTTATCGTTTTTTATCAGCTTACATCACTGTAAAGCCAGAATATTATTTATTTTTCAAATAAATAATAAAGAAATTTTTGCTGGTGTATTAATCCGCGACAAGGACATCTCCGATAAGAAAAATTTGATGGATCCTGGTTAATTAGGAAATAATTAAGGGTTAGTTAAGGATTCAGGATATACTTGTAGTGAATATTGAAATTTCAATTCCCTTGTCGGATTACAGGCAATCTACCGCACCTTGATCTGTGACCTGATTCAAGAAAACGATAAAATTTATAAAATATATGACTAATACACCTTCACCGCAACGCTATGGATCGATGTTATATCGCCGCTGCGGTAACAGCGGAGTTAAACTTCCCGCAATTTCTCTGGGCCTCTGGCACAACTTCGGACATGTCAATCAACTGGAAAAAGCTAAGCAGATAATTGCAGCAGCATTTGATCAGGGTATAACACATTTTGACCTTGCGAACAATTATGGTCCGCCACCGGGCTCGGCGGAAGAGGTTTTCGGAAAAATTCTTCATTCACAACTCAAAGCTTACAGAGATGAAATGATAATATCCACTAAGGCCGGCTATACGATGTGGGATGGGCCCTATGGCGATTGGGGATCAAAAAAATACCTTGTTTCCAGTCTGGATCAGAGTTTAAAAAGAATGGGCTTGGATTATGTGGACATTTTTTACCATCACAGACCAGATCCGGAAACACCACTCGAGGAAACCATGGCAGCCCTCAGCCTCATTGTAAAACAGGGCAAGGCACTCTATGTCGGAATTTCAAACTACGGCCCGGTTGAAGCGGAAAAAGCCATTTTCATGTTAAGGCAAATGAATACACCCTGCTTACTTCATCAGGTAAAATATTCTATGCTGGAGCGTTTACCAGAACAGGGATTGCTAAACGTGTTAGAGAGGGAACGTACAGGATGTATTGCATTTTCACCGCTTGCTCAGGGTTTATTAACAGATAAATATCTTAATGGCATTCCTAAGGATTCGAGAGTCGCAACAAGTGGTGTATTTTTAAAACAATCAGATCTAAGTCATTCTAATATAAAGAAGGCTGAACAACTTAATCAGCTATCAGCAGAAAGAGGTCAAAAACTGGCCCAAATGGCCTTAGCATGGTTGCTGAAAGACCCCAGACTTACTTCGGTCCTTATTGGTGCCAGCAACATTCAACAAATTGATGATGCAGTTCAAGCGGTCAATAACATTTATTTTGATAATGATGAACTTGTTAAGATTAATCAGATACTAGATTTTCCAAAAATAACCGCATAGCTTAAGAAGATTGATCATCATATTTCTTTTATAAAGACCGTTGATGATCCTAAAAACTGTATAATTAGCTGTATCGCCCGGTCTAACAGCCCCGGCGATACAGCGTATAATGTTTAATACCCAAGATAGATTGGGACTATTCTGATCCTGTTAAGGGGCTGTAACTGTTTTTACAGTCGTATAATTATATTTTTTAAAGGCGTCATTTACCCTCATTCCTACCCGTACATAATAAGTTGTAGCATATTTCATTGCAGAATTTGTAGTTACGGTAATTTCAGTATTTTCCGCTGGAAGGGTTGTGATCAAAGCATTGCTCGGATCGAAATTGTTATTTCCTACATACTCTGTCGTGGAAACGAACAACCGATAGTCTGTAGCCGCGGGCTTGGTAAGTCCTGTAGGGGCCTCATTTTTTTGGTATTTGAACTTAACTGAGATCTTCCTATCAGCTGTAAGTACCGGTTCGCCAACCCACTCAAGATCGATATAAGGTATTACATGGAAGTCATGGGTTGTTGTCCCTTTGATCTCTACTTCCTGAGCGGCTACCGGATAAAACGGCCCATCGGTCACGTTCAGTCTATATTTACCGGCGAAGAGCTTATTATTAATATAGGTTCCATCCAATTTTATGTTTAGATCTTGGGGCGTTGGGGCGTTACCCCAACTCAGCTCTTCCAGTCGGATTTTCGTATTTCCCTGTCCCTGTTCTGACTGCATACCTTTCCCTTTGTTGTCCATAATTGTACCCTGTAATGTTGCAGCGGGAGCCTCATAGTCATCGATTTTGCAGGAATGTATGGTTAATACACCCACAAAAAATAATAGCATATTAAATATCTTTTTCATACCTGATTTTCGTCTTGATTAATATTGTTCGTTTTGTTTTAGCTTCGGATTCGCGGCAATTTCAGCACCTGGAATCATCTCATAATAATACTTCGTGGCAATCGTAAACCTGGAGTTTCGCTCATCACCCCGGGCATCAAAAATATATTTTCCCTCGATATAGTCAGTCCCTACAGGTACCGCTCCTTTAGCAAACAGGAAAGGATTGAGTTTTCTCCAGATCCTCTGGTTTACTTCCAGATCTGCCGTTCTCCAGCGAAGCATGTCCCACCATAAACCGTGCTCGAAAGCCAGCTCTTTCCTGCGTTCGATCCTGACGAGTTGCAGTCCTCTGGTTGGAGCCAATACATAGGAGCCTACACCAGTTCCTGGTGCAAGAGGCGCAGATGATGACAAATCGGCCGCTGATGTTAGTAACACTGCCCCTGCCCTTTCACGTATTGTATTGATTTGGGTATAAGCATCAGCTAACAGGTCAACACCATCTGCATTAAGTACGCCATTCTGATAAAGCTCCAAAGCAGCCTCGGCGCGGTTAAGCAGTATTTCGGCATATCGAATTTCGATCCATGCAGTTGTAGATACGTGTAACTTAGTGTCAGCAGCCAACATTTTAGGATCCAGGTATTTGCGTCCGTGAAAACCGGTAACAGTAGCATTATTGGAGGAGGTTGGGCCATCTAAACCGGTAGGGTTAATGGATTGGCCTGTAGACAATAATATCGGAGTCTGGATATTCCAGGTTCCCGCTTGCTTCACATTAGCATAGAAAGGATTTGAAGTATATGCAGCTGTGGAGCCTTCGGCCACGAGTTTTTGTATGGGTACTGAAGGATCAACACTTTCTATAAATGTACCACGACGAAGGTCGGTTCGCTGACCTTTAAAGGGTTGTCCCGGAAGAAGAACCGTTCCTCTCAAGCGAGGCTCACAATTTTCGAATAGCTCTTCAACTGAGTTGTAAACAATATAAGTCCCATCCGGTTTAGTCGTCTGGATCTCACCCTTCACGTTTTTTGGTAATCCATCAAAAAGCTCAACAAAATCAAGTGTTGGATTGTAACGATCTCCATAAGTTGAGGTCATGTGCGGTGGGGAATAAACCCCGTCAAAACTATGTACATTTTCTAAAAAAGAATATTTTTTGGAAAAGATTGTTTCTGTGCTTGCAGGATCAAGAAAAAGAGAGGCGTAATTATCTGCGGTCGCCATTTTATCTGTAGGTGACCAGGTCTTCTTATAAAGCGAGTACTTGCCTTCTATCATTTTAGCAGCTTGAAAGCTCAGTTTAAAATAATCGTTCGCTTTTGTAGCCGGAATACCATTAAGCATTACCCCTTCTACGACATATTGTCTGCCATAACGAGCTTTTGACCCAGCAAAAAGCGCTACTCTGGATTTAAAAGCCGCAGCAATATTTTTGTTTACCCGCCCTGTCTGCTCGCTGGTTTCACCCATAGTTGCAATTGTATAATCAAGATCAGAAAGGATCAAATCGTACACCTCCTGTTCGCTGCTACGTGGAATCTGCAGCTCATCTACACTTGCACCTATTGATTGTACCTGGGTTGTAATAGGTACTCCGCCATAGCGTTTAACCAATGCAAAATAAGTATATGCTCGGATAAAACGGGCTTCAGCAATCCATTTGTCTACCTTTGCCTGCGAAAGGCTTGAAACATAATTAGGTAATTGCTCTATCAAATAGTTTGAATAACGGATCACCAAATAACCATTTTTCCAGTATGCTTTGGCAGGATTTACAAAACCACCATTATTGCGGTTGGCATTTTCTCCAGTATTTATCATCGGCAAGGAAATATTGTCCCAGGTATTAAACCCATCATCACCACTGGTTGCACTATACTTAAAATCTTCAATGGGCATACGGCTATAAAGCGTTGCCATATAAGCCTGCATACCGGCATCATTAAAGATGTCCTTATCCTGTACAATATTAACAGGATCAATATCTAATTTATTACAAGCGCACACTGCTCCAAAAAGAAGCATCAATGCTATATATTTTAATTGTTTCATAATCGTTTGTCTGGATCTTTATTAAAAGCTAATACTTGTTCCAAAATTAATTGTTCTGTTTATCGGGTACATGTATCCATAAAGTTCAGCCGGCCGTTCCGGATCTAATCCTTTTACTTTGGTAACAGTAAAGAGATTGTACCCGTTAACATACACCCTAAGTCCATGCACCCTTATTTTTTCAAGGAGTGACTTGGGCAGAGAATATCCCAGCTCCGCGCTCTTCAGGCGTAGGTACGCTCCATTTTGAATGGCCCGTCTGGAATTGTCGTTAATTACCGTTCCGGTATATGCATAATATCCCTGAACCCACTGATTGGCGGGATTATATGGATCAGCCTTTGGGTCAACTGGATGCCATCTGTCCATGAAAAGATTAAGCGCATTTCCATCAAAAGCGAGAGGTTCTTTTAACGCTTCGGGATAAGATACATAAGACAATGCCGCTCCCTGGAATAATAAATTAAGGTCGAATCCCTTATAATCAAAACCCATACTAAGGCCGAAATTCATCAATGGGTAATTCTGTCTTGCATTAGCCGGGTCAGCAGAAGTACTATTCGGATTAATTGCAGTAGCAATAGGGTGCCTGTCTAAATCGTCGAAAGTGCCATCTCCATTCCAGTCTTCATAAATGTAATCTCCGGGAAGCACATTACGGCTTGTAAACTGATTGTAGGTAGCAATTTCCTGGAACGACTGGAACTGACCAACATAACCAAATCCAAACCAAACGTCATTATAACGATTAAGCGTTCCGTTTCTCCAGTTTAGCTGGGAATTTCCTGCACGTCCCTGTTCTTTATAAATAATTCTGGTTCGTGTTAATCCAACATTACCGCTGATATTGTATCCAAAACTTCCTATCTTGTTTCTATGCGTCAATGCCAATTCAAGACCTCTTGTCTCATCGCTATCTAAATTTTCCTGAGGCATATTTGCTCCGAAAGAGCCGGGTACTGTTGTAGAACGATTAGCTGGAATACCTGTTCTGTAGCGGTTAAAAGCATCAAAAGTAATTCCGAGTTTTCCTTTCCACAGATCGGCGTCCAGTCCGATATTGGTAGTTTTAACCTCCATCCATGTCATATCTGGATTCGGCACCGCTCTGAAAGCAAGGGAATTCACAAATTCATCACCAAAAATGTAGCCCCCGCCTAATGCCTGTAAATTTCCGGCAAAGGGATAATTATATCCCGAAAGAAACTGATAGGCAATACTACTATCATCGCCCAATTTACCGTAGGAAGCCCGAATTTTCAGGTTGTCGATGAAGGATAATGAAGCGTTATCTTTCATAAAGGATTCTTCCGATACACGCCAGCCAATGGAACCACCGGGAAAAAATCCAAATTGATCTTTTTTAGAAAACCTTGAAGAACCATCATACCGGAAACTCAATTCTCCAAGATATTTTCCTGCGTAATCATAGTTTACTCTTCCTACCAATGCCTTCGT
>CBFGNP010000259.1:0-6424 GCA_965650095.1 uncultured Pedobacter sp.
TTTTATGTGAAAACACTGTACATTATTAATAATAGTATCCGGTCTACTCTTAATTTTTTCAGGCGACCTGTTTAATTTCGTTTGTATAAATTGCGCCCAATCATAAGGGGTTCGAAAAGGCCCATCCCCATGTTCTTCTTTAAGCTCATAGGTTTTATTGTTTAAATCTAAATCTATTCTAGTCGAACCGTTGTATATATACTTATAACCTCTGCTTTCCAGCATATAATAGAGCTTTGATTTAGCATTACCGCTTATATGGCTGACTGATGATTTAACATTTAATGAGATCCAGTTACCGCTGAAAGGGTTCTTTTGACGTTCGACTTGTGAGTAACTAATGTTTTCATATCTGTTTATTTTTTCAACAGCTTTTATTAATGTATTAATCTGAGCAATTGTCTGATTACTGATTAACGAGCAAATAACAGAAAACCAGATAAGTTTTTTTGTCATGTACCTAAGATAGGTATGATTTGGCAAATCAACAATTGATTGCTAAATATAGAACGTAAATTCAGGTAGTAGAAGGGCAAATGTCCCGATATTGTTCCGGTGACATCCCCATCGTTTTCTTAAATAACCGGGAGAAATAAAATGCATCGTCATAACCAACATCTACAGCGATATCTTTAATCTTAAGGTTCTCATTTAAGAGCATCTGACATGCTCTTTGCATTTTTAGCTGAATAAAATACTCCATGGGCGACATGCCCGTTGAACGACGGAACAAACTGGAGAAATGAGATGTCGACAAGTTATAACGGGAGGCAAAGTCTTCTACCGTGAAGCGACTCATTAGTTGATCCCGCATAAAAACAATTGTTTCTCTAACCATGTCCTTGTCGTCATTGAGTGCAAAATGTTGGCTTTGATATAAAAACGTAGATAGAAAATGATACAAACACATGTTTGCGTTATTTAAATTGTCTCTGCTATAGCCCATCTCCAATGTGCGGTACATTTCATCCCACATCTGTAATGCCTTTTCATTATAAGGGACGCTTTTCGGACCATCATTCACAGAAACATTCAGCAGTTTGTTAAAGGAATTCATATCCTTACCACTGTAATGCACCCAAAATATAGTCCAGGGTAATTCATCATCAGCACCATATTGCAGACGATCTGTTGTGGCAGGTAAATGAATAAATTCATTAGGCCCTACTTCATATTTTTTCTTGCCAACAGTGTACCATCCTTTTCCCTTCAAACAGTAGATTAAAATATTGTCTTCACATCCGTTTTTACGCGCTCTGAAATGGTCCTGAGCTTTAGGAAAATAACCTATATGAGTTATAAATACCTGGTTTAGAATCACATTATCCGGTCCCAGGTTCTTATAGATCATACGAGGTAAACTGATCAGCTTTTGCCCTTCGAACCCATCTCTAACCTTTACTTTCTTCATATCGGTTAATGTTATTGCTTTTATCATTTCTCAAACGGCCAATATACTAAATAGAATAATCCATTAAAACACACGGATAATTCATTGGACATAAATTGGGAACATTATATTTTTGATTTCATCTATAGCACCCAAAATCATGATTAAGCAAATTCAGATCAAAGATGTTCGATTCCCATTAGGCAAAGGAGCAGGAAGCGACGCCATCCACCGTGACCCCATATATTCTTACGCGGTAACGAACCTAATGGACGACCATGGTTATACCGGAACAGGCTTTGCATTTACCCTTGGCGAAGGGAATGATTTGGTATGCAAAGCCGCAGCATTTTACGCGGAACAGTTAAAAGGAAGAGATATTGAAGCGTTGATGGCCAATTTCGGAGCTGTATTTAACCAGTTTGCCAACGAGCAACAATTTCGATGGCTGGGGCCTCATAAAGGAGTTGTTCATCTCGCTCTTGCCTCTGTAACAAATGCGTGTTATGATTTGTGGGCAAAAAGAAGAGGTGTTCCTTTATGGAAACTATTGATTGACCTGTCGCCGCAAGAGATTGTCAATACACTGGACCTTTCTTATCTTGAAGATGAACTTACAAGGGAACAGGCGTTACAGCTATTACAAAACCAACAGACTGGCAAGTCCGACAGGCTTCAGATCATTGATTCCGGTTATCCCGGATACGATACCTCCATTGGCTGGTTCAACTATTCCGACGAAAAAGTACGGGAAAACTGCAAGAAGGCCATAGCTGAAGGCTTTACAGCTATGAAATTGAAAGTCGGGAGTACCGACCCTGAAAGAGACATCCGAAGAGCACACATCGTCCGTGAGGAAGCTGGTGATGCTATAAAAGTAATGCTTGATGCAAATCAGCAATGGACTTTACCCCAAGCACTTAACATATGTAAAGATTTACAAACGATGAACCCATATTGGATAGAAGAGCCTACACATCCGGATGATGTGCTGGCACATGCCACACTTGCCGAAGCAATTGCTCCGACAAAACTGGCCTTGGGTGAACATGTACCCAACCGCATCATTTTTAAAAACTACCTGCAAACAGGTTCTGCCGGCTTCATACAGGTTGATGCAGTGCGGGTTGGTGGCGTGAGCGAATTTATCACGATCAGTTTACTATGTCGCAAATACAACATTCCTGTAGTGCCGCATGTGGGTGACATGGGACAGCTACACCAGCACCTGGTCTTATTTAATCATATCTCAATGGGTCATGAGGCACTATTTCTGGAACACATCCCCCATTTGCAAAAACATTTTGTACATCCTGTTAAAATTGAAGACGGCGTTTACAAGACGCCAATAGAGCCGGGAAGCAGCTGTGATTTGAAACCATCAAACTAATCAAAAATGTTAAACTCCATTGATTTAAGTATCAGCATTCTATATATTCGCGGCATTCTTGCTATTGGTCTTTGGGTAGGAGTCCGACACCGCCGCAGAACCAAAGCGAATGCTGCCGGTGATTATTTCTTAGCCGGAAAGACCTTGAAGTGGCCAGCCATTGGCCTGGCACTTTTTGCCACTAACATTTCAACCGTTCATTTGGTAAGTCTGGCACAAAGTGGTTTTGACAGCGGCTTACTGAATGGAAATTTCGAATGGATGGCTGCACTTACACTCATTTTACTGGCTTTGTTTTTTGTTCCTTTCTACATCAGATCAGGCGTAGCCACTTTACCTGATTTTTTAGAGAAGCGATACGATAAATCCAGCCGGGACTGGCTGGCTGTCATTTCTGTTGTTTCTGCTATTATTATCCACATTGCATTCTCCATGCTTGCGGGGGGCATTGTGCTCAAAACCCTATTTGGGCTAAACATGTATGTCAGCGTTATTGTGATCTGTGTTATTACAGCCATATATACGATCATCGGTGGTCTGAAAGCCGTGGTAGTAACAGAATCCATACAAACGGTTGTGTTGCTTGCCGGAGCCTTCATCATCAGTTATGCAGCCTACGATAAAATGGGCGGTTGGGAATCTATGACTACTGTACTTAAAAATCATAGTGAAATGGATAAGCTATCCATGTTACGACCCCATGGTGACGGCAGTGGGATGCCATGGTACAGCGTACTGCTGGGTTATCCGATATTAGGTATCTGGTACTGGTGCGCCGATCAGACTATTGTGCAACGGGTATTGGGTGCTAAGGATGAAAATCATGCACGAATAGGTCCTTTATTTTGCGGATTCATAAAGATATTACCTGTGTTTATCTTTGTTTTGCCTGGACTATTTGCTTATACCCTATCAAAAACCGGGCATCTGGATATCAGCAGCCTGGGCCTGGATGATACAGGTCACGTAAATTCCAAAGGTATTTACACCCTTATGATTACACAATTGTTACCATCTGGTTTAATTGGTGTGCTCGTGGCCGCATTATTATCGGGATTAATGAGCCAGGTTTCGGGTGCATTGAACTCTATTTCTACGATGGTAAGTTACGACATGTATCAACGCTTCCGTCCTGCAGCTTCGGATAAAGAATTGATAAGCGTAGGAAAAATATCAGCGGGCGTTGCCCTTGCGTTTTCCCTTGCCTTGTTGCCGCTATTAAACAGGTATGAAAGTATTTTCAGTGGCATCAACGACATCATTGCCCATATTGCTCCTCCTATCACCTGCGTATTTTTGCTAGGTATATTCTGGAAAAGAGCCTCCGCTCCCTCGGCAAAGCTAACACTGTGGATTGGTTCCGCCCTGGGCATTATTGTGTTTGCAATAAACAAATTGTATCCCGAAACAGTTATTGGACATATCCCATTCATGATGATGGCCTTTTACCTGTTTTGTGCCTGCGTAGCCATTCAGGTATTTTTTTCTTATCTATATCCGGTACAACATACGGCAGAAAGTACAACATTATATTGGAAATCACCTTGGGAACCCTTGCAAGGCAAAGCATGGGACGGCATAGGAAATTATAAATTACTATCCCTCTTGTTACTAAGTGTAACGGCCATATTGTACTATTTATTCAGATAAAAAACACCTCAATAAATTCTTATGCATTTATTAACAGACAAAGTGATTTTCGTTACGGGAGGATCTGCAGGTATTGGCCTTGAATGTGCGAAGGCTTATGCACTGGAAGGCGCAACTGTAGTTATTGCTGCTCTGGCAACAAGTCCAATCGCCGAAGCACTGGAGATTTTAGGTGAAAAACATTTCGGAGTGGCATGCGACGTATCGAAAGCCAGCGATGTGGAGCAAGCCATCGGGAAAACAATAGCGAAATATGGAAGAATAGATGCCATACATAACAATGCGGGTATTGCCACACCATCAAAACCTTTAGATAAGACCAGTGATGAGGAATGGGATCAATTGATGAATATAAATTTAAAAAGTGTTTTATTCACCACGCGTTTTGGCATACACGCCCTTAGAAAAACAAAAGGTTGCATTTTAAATACGAGTAGCCTTGTTGGTGAAATCGGACAGGAAAACCATGCAGCCTATTCAGCAACAAAGGGCGGAATGAATGCTTTAACTAAGTCAATGGCGCTTGATTATGCGGTTGATAAAATAAGGGTCAATGCCGTAATGCCTGCCGGGGTATGGACACCGATGTTGCGCAAGTGGAGCGAAGAGCAACCAAATTCAGCGTTAATCAGAAGCTACCTGGATGATATTCATCCATTAGGCGATTGCCCTGAAGGTGATGTGATTGCAGATGCATGTGTTTTCCTCCTGTCCGAAAAAGCCCGGTTCATTACAGGGACAACACTATCTGTTTCAGGAGGAGCTGAACTTGGTTACAGAAGTAATTATTAAATGCCTTTTGGTGTTAAATTTCTAAAATGTAAAAGGTAAATTGCCAACGCTATCTTTATGATTTTCAAAATAAATGAACTCTACCGCCTTTGTTACCTTTATATCTGTAACCCTTTTGGTTGCCATCATTTCCTGGTTTAAAACACGTAGACATAAAATAACAACATCTGCAGGTCTATTCCTGGCTAACCGCAATTTAAGCTTTACCGCGGTCGGCAGTGCCCTGTTTTTCACAAATATCAGTGCGGCAGAATTTGTGGGTAATAGTGAATCTGTATACCTCAACAATATGACTGTTATGGCCTGGGGAGTAAGTTCCGTATTTGCCATGCTAATTGTTTCGGAATTTGTAATCCCCGTCTATCTGAAGGGAGCCATGTCTACTACACCGGATTTTCTGGAAAGCAGGTACGACCCACAAACGAAGAAGCTGGTATCGCTTGTTTTCCTGATCGGTTACATGGTCAATCTCTTACCAATTGTATTGTACACTGGTGCAATTGCATTAAACGGCCTGTTTCATTTTTCCGACATCTGGGACATCAGTTATGGGGGCAGTATCTGGATCCTGGTTTGGTGTATAGGCCTTGTCGGCAGTGTATACTCCATATTAGGCGGACTAAAGGCTATAGTCATTTCTGATCTTGTATTAGGCATCTGCATGTTCGCAGGCGCCTTGCTATTGGCCTATTTCGGCTTGAGACACATAGGTAGCGGCAATTTTCAAGAAGGCATTCACACGATGCTTTCGACGAAAAAAGAACATTTTAATTCAATTGGGGCCGCCAGCGATGCTGTTCCATTTTCTACGATTTTTACGGGTATGATTTTAATGAATCTTTTTTACTGGGGTACAGAGCAGGTCATCGTGCAGCAGGCCCTGGCCTCTTCCAATCTTGAAACCAGTCAGAAAGGCATCGCGCTTGCCTGCGCAGGAAAACTACTTGGTCCCTTACTTTTTATTTTACCCGGGCTCATTGGGGTCCATATGTACAGCCGTATGGAAAATACAACTGAAGTATTTTCGAGGGTAGTAAGCGATGTATCACCTCCACTGCTCATTGGCTTTATTGCGGCCGTTATTTTTGGTGCAGCTATTACGTCCTTCTCTCCCGGGCTTAACAGTGCGAGCACATTGTTCATCTTAAATCTTTACAAACCTTTTAAAGAAAAAAAAGGCATTCAGGTTAGCGAAGAGAACT
>CBFGNP010000260.1:0-6422 GCA_965650095.1 uncultured Pedobacter sp.
ATTCTTTTGGCCAATCCGGGTATGCAGGATAATCCATAACCAATTGATAAATTTTGAAAGAAAACCCAATAAACCGGGTTTACGAGCTCATAAATACAAATAAAAACTATAGCTATTAATGAATAATAAGCCGAAAGCTTTATAACCTTAAAACAAATATATACTAATGAAAAAAATTAAATACTTAGTACTCGTTGTATTATGCTTTTTATGCATGGCTGTAAATGCGCAGCAAACTTCTTTGATGGAACAAATGAAAAGCATGTCGAAAGAAAGCGATCCGGAAAAAAATGTCGCGTTGATGAATAAGATTATTGCAGAAAATAAGCTGGACGCGGTGAAAGATGCGGAACCAATTGATGTGCTAAAAGGGAATGTGGCGCT
This sequence comes from uncultured Pedobacter sp., assembly GCA_965650095.1. GTDB lineage: Bacteria > Bacteroidota > Bacteroidia > Sphingobacteriales > Sphingobacteriaceae > Pedobacter. The sequence goes on from CBFGNP010000260.1 coordinate 385, forward strand.
CGCCTTTCTGCGCAAGGGTAAGTATGCAGCCTTTAAAAAATATATTGGTGGCATGAAAAGCAAGTTTAACCAGACCTCATATATGAATATGGCTGCGTCTATGCTCGTCAAAGAAGGGAAAGATACAAAGATGGCCGAACAGCTGGCAAAGGAGACGATTGATCTGTATCTGTCTTATAAAGATGATCCGCGGGCCAAGCCTGCTGATATGTCGGTCGAAGACTGGAAGCGGTTCATGGGCTTTGCTCAGTATCCTTACTACGACACCTATGCCAGCGCACTCTTTGCGAATGGCAGGTTTAAGGATGCCCTCATGTATCAGGAAAAGGCTTTTAATGGTCCTGTTGAAGAAGGACTTGCCCCTTCTGTAGAAAGGTATGCCCGTTTGCTGGCATTGACCGGTAAGCAAGATAAAGCATACGAGCTGTTGGAAACCCTAACCAGAACCGGCAAATCAACTGCCGCGATGGATACCCAGTTGAAAGAATTATACACGCGTAAACATGGCGACGCAAAAGGATTTGAAGAATACTTAAGCAAACTACAGCAAGGTGTACAATCAGCCGTTAAAGAAACACTGAAGGCAAAAATGCTGGATTCCGAAGCGCCAGGCTTTACTTTGAAAGACCTGAACGGAAAACAGGTATCCTTAGCAGACTTAAAGGGAAAAATAGTAGTGCTGGATTTCTGGGCTACCTGGTGTGTGCCTTGTATTGCATCCTTTCCGGCAATGCAAAAAATGGTATCGAAACACAGGGATGTTATATTCCTGTTTATTGCAACCCAGGAAAAGGAGGAGGGAGCATTAGCACGGGTGAAGTCGTTCCTGGAAAAGAACAAATATTCTTTTAATGTTTTGATGGATGAGGCTACACCTGGAAAGACAGGCAGTTATAGGGTTGTTTCATCTTATAAGGTGAAGGGTATACCGACGAAGGCAGTGATTGATAAAAAAGGCAGACTGCGATTCATGAGTTCGGGATTTAGTTCTGATTCTGAACTGGTCAATGAGTTAGAAGCGATGATAGATCTTGCAAAAGAACAGTCGTAATCTTTTTCATTCGTATTTTTACGGGTGTATTTTTTTAACAATTAAGAAACTTTGGGTTAGCGTTTAGAATATAGAAGCGTTTGCGGAAAAAATTAAACAAAATGGATTGATTTCTGTACAAGTATCTTGTTTTTTTAACAGGTATAAATACGAGCTTTATCCGTTAATTTACGCTTACACAGATAGATAAAGTACGGGAAATGTTCCTAATTTTGGATAATCGTCGATTTATCAATAGAGTATTTTTGATAGGCATAATGTTTGGGCTTTTTACAGAGCCACTTAATCTAAAACATTACGATGAAAACAGAATCACTAGATTTTAACCGACAGTTATGGACATTTAAGGACAGTTTACGCAGCTTTGCTATTTCATTTACCAGGAATGAAGATGATGCAGATGATCTTGTACAGGATACGATGCTCAAAGCGGTGCGTTATGCCGAAAAATTCGAACAGGGAACCAATTTAAAAAGTTGGTTGTATATGATCCTGAAAAATACATTTATCAATAATTACCGCAGAAAGAACAAACTGAAGTTCTATATGGCCGAAAGCATTAGCCAGGTGAATAGTTTTGACGGTAATTCGGACAGCAATTTAGGAGAAAGTAAATGTTCCATGGATGATATTTACAAGGTGTTGGCTAAGCTCCCGTTTGATTACTATTATCCCTTTATTAAATATTTTGAAGGATATAAATACCACGAAATAGCAGATGAATTGCAAATTCCAATTGGAACTGTTAAAACCAGGATCCACTGTGCAAGAATTGTGCTGAAGAAAAATTTAAAGATGTACCGGGCACAATTTCTTAAATCAAATTAAATCAATTGTTGATTGACCTTCCATGTTGACACCAGCTGGAACAATCTCTTGATCAAATAAAATCCCGGCCATTGACCGGGATTTTTTATGTCAATATATTTTGTGCAGTTTACTTCATCCTATCCTGAATTTTATTGATCATATCCAGGTGGGACTGAACTACAGGAGCTGTTTTCGCAGCAAATGCTTTAAGATCAGTATCCTTTCCGTCCTTAGCTTCATCCTGCATCAGCTGAAGCGTTTTTTTGTGATCATCTACCATGGCCGATATATATGCTTTATCAAAATCATTTCCTGTTTTCATGTTTAGTTCATCCATTTTTTTCTGGTGCTCCTCATCGGTTGCTTCCGGCAAGCTCATATTTTTCATCTTCGCAATGGCCTTCAATTCTTCATTTGCTTTCCCATGATCGGCAACCATCATACGGGCAAAGTCTTTAATTTGGGCGTTGCTGGTTTTGGTGAGGGCAAGCTGTGCGGTTGCAACCTCAGCCATTCCTCCAGTTGCGGCTTTTGTCGCAAAATCTCCATCTGAGGGCTCTGTAGCCATTTCGCCACTGTTCATTGTGTTCGATGCGGTATCTATTACCGCATTTGAACTGTCGGCAGTCCCGTTGGCATTATTAGTGCCCCTTCCGCAAGCCTGGAACATCATTACAGTTACAGGGATTGCAAATAAATAAATTAATTTTTTCATAAGATTACATTTTATTTATAAGCTATAACAAGCAGCTGTCCAGATGGTTTCCTCAATTTTAGCTTACTTGCCGGTTTCCATATGCGGTGCATCAACCGGCTTGGATTCGGGAGAACCTTTCTGCCGCAGGAATATGGTTAAAAATACAATAGAAAATACGGATAGGAATTCACTTTGCCAGTTCTGGAAAGTTTCAAACCAAAAGTTAGGCTGCCCCAGGTAAGTTAATATACTTTCCTTAGGCAGTTTTTTTATCAGCTGTTCTACATTATGGCTCTGCCAGCTGCCATACAGGTGCAATCCCCAGCTTGCAAAGAACAGTATAAAGAAACAAATGGAAAGTGAATTACTGTATATTTTTAAGATCAAGCCGCCCCTTTTTACGGCCCAGGGTGCATCTTTGGAGGGTTTTGGCTCGCGATCAACTTCTTCAGGTTCATCCAGTTTTTTTGATTCTGCAGATCCGATCTGACGCAGGGAAACCGTCATGAGTACGTACAATGCCATTTGAAGGAACTCACTCTCAAAGTTCTCAAATGTGGCAGCAATAAAATGTCCGCTTTTTAGGTAAGTGCCAAAACCGATTTCGTTTACCTGTTCTTCTTGTAAGTCATTATTATGTGTTTTCCAACCTGTATAGGCCTGCGCGGCCAGGGTGATCAGGAATATGCTTAGAAATACGATAGTCAGCCCATTGCGGTAAAAAAAAGAATACTTCTTCATTTGATTTGTTTCCATGATCTTAGGTTTATCATTCTCCAGTATTTGCTATTATGTGTATAAACCAGCAACACCAAGTATTGTTTAAAATGCCGGGGAAAAGCCTGATATCGCCAGTGGTATCTGATGGTCTGTTTAGGTATAACGCCTTAAAAATTAGTATTTTGCCCGTTTAAAAACCGTATAAATACATGTATGAATTATAAAGGCTTCTCGTAATTTTATCGTAGTCTTCATCAAGAAGCATTAGGGATAGAAAATTATTGCAAGCTTATGGAAAATTTATATCACTCTGTTTTTAATAACTTGGATTTCGGATTTGTTAGTCAGGCTAACTCCGCTAAAAAGATTCTCATCATTGAAGATGATGAAGCCTTGCTTGAAGTACTCGGAATTATTTTTACCCGTGCCGGATATTTATATAGAGCATATACCAGTGTGGAAAATATTCTGCCCCTGGTTGAAGAGTACAGGCCTGATCTGATTTTGCTGGATTATACTTTGCCTGTATTAAACGGCGAGATTCTCTGCAATCAAATTAAAAGATATAAACAAACGACAAACATCCCAGTAATTATCTTCTCTGCCCACAATAATATGTTTTTGTCAGTAGGAAAATATGGCTGCGACGCGTTTATCGGTAAACCGTTTAAACCCGATGATTTGATGAGCAAAATAGAAAAATACATGCGGGTAATGGTTTGATCGCTGGGGATAAAAAACAAATATTAGCATGAAAAACCGAAAAACACCAAAGCCCGGTTCTAAAGAATATGATGTTGAAAATACGCAGAACCTGAACATGCCGGAGTTTCACAGCAGTACCAACCGCAGGGAAAGCAGTGAATTGCCCCCGGTTGAAAATCTGGACTATCAGTATATTGAGGATGAGGACCAGTATACGGAAGGAACGGACCGGTCTAGGAATTTGGAAATGCCGGAGAACAGGCTGGGGAATGAAAGGGATGATGATGAAGACGAACAAGAAAAGCTGATCAATCCTTAGGCTGAATTTATGGCTATATGCCGGTTTAAATTTTTTCTCCTCCCCTCCATTTTTTAATATTCATCATTGCTTTTAACTGTTCATGCAAACCTATAATATCCCCAATTATAAAGTACTCTTTTAAATTGTTTTTAATAGTGGTCCGCATAATTCTTTTGACCACATCTTTATGAACCTCGCCAATTTCCCGAACACGGTTTAAAAGGTTTAATGACAACAATGCGAGCAGAGCGCTGATTAAAAAAAGAAAATTCCACTCGTGAAGGGAAACAAGACGAAATATTTTACTTAGATATGGACTACTGTACTGCACGGTAATGGAAAGGCTTCTTTCGGAAAAAACATCGGCAAGAAATCCGCCAAGCAATGGCCCAAGGGCAGAAAACACGGCGGTAATAATATTTTTAACAGATAGGTATACGATAGCATCTTTTTGAGGGGCAAGTTTTAATCCAATATTTGTAAAAGCGAGATTAATTCCCGAGGTGGCTATACCGCTGAAGATATGGATCATAGCCAGTAAAGCAAGATTCGTATAAAGATGCGAATAGATCCCTGCAAAGCACCAGGCAATGATACAGAGGATATAAATAGGGGCACTTAGTGCGATAATGCTTTTATTGGAATAGCGGTCGGAAAAGACGCCCCAGATTCTTATCGTTAAAATACTTGCTACCTGGCTGATCACGGAAAGAATGATGATATACGATAAAGGCAATCCCAGGCTTTTGATCATATAAACCGTAAAAAAAGGGGTAGCAATATTCAATGCAAATACCCATCCTGAATTAAAGACCAGTAACCGCCTGAAGTTAACGTTTTTTAAGGGTAATTTGAAAAGAGCCAAAACATTTGTTTTGGATAGGTATGACTGTGGCTCGGGTGCTTTTGAGAGTGTATACGCGCCTATTATACCTGCAATACCTGCCGTTATAAAGAAGGCACCATACGTTTTCAGTTCATACTGATCATACTTACTTTTCACAAAATCAATCAATACGGCCAGAACGATACTCAGCACAACGTTAAGTGTTTGCGTGTACCTGCCGCGCCTGGAAAAGTACGTGCCAAGCATCTTTTCCGGAACCATATCCTTCATCCATGAATTCCAACTCGGTCCTGCTATCGACCCAAACAGGTAATGGAAAAACAAGAAAAAGATGAGCATATTTACGGATCCTGATGAAAATAGTAAGACATTACAACCGACGATTATAAGTGGGATCCTGGCCAGAAATGAGCAATAAACGGCCACAGCCCGTCTGTTGTGATATCTGCCAACCAGCCATACAGACAACAGCTGGAAAATATTTGTAAACATGGGTAGCGCAGCCAATATACCTATCTGCATATTGTTGGCACCTAATAGTAGTGCCAATGCAACAAGAAAAGCTCCTCCCGTAAAAGAGGTCATCACTTCTGCAGCCAATCCATCCCAGATTACTATTTCCAGACCTTTTTTTATTTCCTCCTCAGTTAATACTGTTTTTGGTTTTAAATACATTTGCGATCGGATTAGCAGTAGTTTTTCTAAAAGTAAATACCTTCAGGTTGCCTTCCATATAATTGCAGACCCAGGCCTCCAGCTTATTGTCGTCTTCATGAATAGCTATTCCCACAGGTTTGCCTGTGCATCTAAGAGAATAAATTTTACTGAAACTTTGCCGATTGACTTTGAAAACATCGACTGCGTTTCCTCCATAACAGGTTACAAATAGAAACTTTTGGTTTTTTGA
>CBFGNP010000261.1:0-6417 GCA_965650095.1 uncultured Pedobacter sp.
ATTTAAAATTTATTATAACTTTGGATGTTGCCTTAGTAATTGTACTTTATACACTAAGGCTGATTTACTAAAAAAAACCAATAAAAATGAGTTTAATAATCGATGTTCATGCACGGCAAATACTTGACTCCCGTGGCAATCCTACAATTGAAGTAGATGTAATTACAGAAAATGGCATTCTTGGTCGTGCTGCAGTACCTTCAGGGGCTTCAACCGGAATTCACGAGGCGGTAGAACTTCGCGATAACGACAAATCTGTATACATGGGTAAGGGTGTATTAAAGGCTGTTACCAACGTAAATGATAATATTGCTGCTGAATTAAAAGGTATTGATGTATTTGAACAAAATGCGATCGATAGCTTACTAATTAAACTTGACGGTACCGAGAATAAGGGCAACCTGGGCGCGAATGCGATCCTGGGTGTTTCTTTAGCTGTGGCTAAAGCTGCGGCACAGGAAAGTCGCCAGCCTTTATATCGTTATATCGGTGGTGTCAATGCCAATACACTGCCAATTCCAATGATGAACATCGTTAACGGTGGTTCTCATTCTGATGCCCCTATTGCTTTCCAGGAATTTATGATCATGCCTGTAGGCGCATCTTCTTTCTCTGAGGCACTAAGATGGGGAACGGAAGTATTCCATAACTTAAAAAAGATCTTACACGACAGGGGCCTTTCTACTGCAGTGGGTGATGAGGGTGGATTTGCTCCAACTTTTGAAGGCACTGAAGACGCTGTTGAAACCATCCTTCAAGCGATTGAAAAAGCAGGATACAAACCAGGTGAGCAGATCTGCCTGGCGTTTGACTGTGCAGCATCCGAGTTTTATAAAGATGGCAAATATGATTATACCAAGTTTGAAGGCGATAAAGGTGCCATTCGCACAAGTGCGGAGCAGGCCGAGTATCTCGCATCTTTAACTGAAAAATATCCGATCATTTCTATTGAAGATGGTATGGGCGAGGATGACTGGGATGGCTGGAAACTATTAACAGAGAAAATTGGAAGCCGAGTACAGCTGGTGGGTGACGATTTGTTTGTGACTAATGTTAAAAGGTTACAAACAGGAATTGATAACGACACCGCCAACTCTATCCTGGTAAAAGTAAACCAGATCGGTTCTTTAACTGAAACCATCAATGCAGTTTCTTTAGCGCAAACAAATGGCTATACTTCGGTAATGTCTCACCGCTCGGGGGAAACTGAAGATGTGACCATTGCTGATTTAGCTGTTGCCCTAAACTGCGGCCAAATTAAAACAGGATCGGCTTCACGTTCCGACAGGATCGCAAAATACAACCAGTTGCTACGCATCGAAGAAGAACTAGGTGCCGCTGCAAGGTTTATTGGCAAAGATTTCAAATACGCCAAGAAATAATCCGGGCCAGAAATCGGCTATAATAAAAAAAGTCTTGCAAGCAATTGCAGGACTTTTTTTATTATATTTCAATATTACTGACTGGATTTAACCTATGACAAAAAACAAAGAGGGAGAAACATCGGCCATACCATCGTTATTGATTGTGTTTCCGCCGCTGGCACTATTATTTATCATAGTCGGCTGGCTTAAGGGAAGCAAAATCAGTGCCCTATCTATCGTTTACGCGATTGCGGCAATTGCATTCAGTATAGTGTTTTCGATGCAATTGTATCAATCCTAGCATAAGATATTTCATAAAAAAAAGTACAGTTCTGTTCACCGGCTGCATTACTTATCGTTTTTCCTTAACAGAAAAACAACAAGAAAGCTATGCCGGTTCTCAGAAGGTGACATTTTATAATAATTACTCCTATACAATGGTGCAAGAATGGGCATCATGCTCAGCACCCAGCTTGACGAAAAAATTACCTTCTCTGATGAGACCTAGCTTTATTTTAGTTTTTTTGCTAAAAAAAAACTAAATTCATGCAGGCTCAGCAGAGAACGGTTGTTTTTTATTTTATATCTTTGATTTATATGAGTCGCATATTAGAACTTGTCCGCAATAAATACTTCCTGTCTGTAGCAGCTTTCGTTGTATGGATGTTGTTTTTTGACAGGAACGATATGATGTCCCAGTACGAGTTCAAATCTGAAGTGAACAAGCTTCAGGAAGAGAAAGACTTTTACGTCAAAGAAATCTCCCAGGTAAAAAAGGATCTGAACGAATTAAATACCAACTTAAATACTGCGGAAAAATTTGCCCGGGAGAAGTACTTTATGAAAAAGGACAATGAAGACGTCTTTGTTATCATTAAGGAAGCCCCTAAAGATTAATATCCGAATTTAGGCAAGGCGAGTTTAAACCGGACCACAATTATCCTCAGTGTAAATATAAAGGCGATTACAATAATCGTTGCCGCATCATCAGTCAGCTGAAAATATTTCAAAGCATAATATAGCACGCCCCCGAAAATGCAGGTAGTGGCATATATCTCTTTATGAAAAATTAAAGGAATCGTGTTTAACAGCGTATCCCTGATGACCCCGCCGAAACAGCCGGTAATCGTACCCAATGCGATGCAAATACCCGGACCTAAGCCAAACATCATCCCCTTTTGGATACCGAGCATGGTAAACAGGCCCAGGCCCAGCGAGTCGAACAGAAAAAGCGTCACCTTAAATTTCTTGATATGTGTTTTAAAGAAAATGGTTACCAGGCTGGTCAGTAAAATCAGCAGGCAATAATTTACATCTCTCATCCAGGCAACGGGTGTATCGCCCAGTAAAAGATCTCTGACCGTTCCTCCCCCGATTGAAGTTACGAAAGCAATGATCAGCACCCCAAAAGGGTCGAGTCTTCTTTGCATGGCGGCAAAGGAGCCTGATATCGCGAAGGAGACAGTTCCCAGGGTTTCAATGGTTTCCACTGTATCAATCTGCATAGCCTGTATAATTAAATTTCGCCATTCCTTTTACGGAAGAACCACTCCGTTGTAAGCAATAACATGATCAGTGCAAACAGCCATTTAAAGTTAATCAATTCTTCATATCTCCGATCTTCATAACTCAATGTTTTGATTTGGTCATTCGCCTTTATGGCGTCAATTACTTTTAATAAATCCTGAGGCATATACATTTTACCCCCGGTTTGGGCCGACATGGTATTCAGCAACTGATGATTGGCAACGGTTTGCTGGTACTCTGCAACCATCGCGTTTACGTAGAAAACCCCTTGAGCCATGTATTTCTTATCGCCCAGAAGGGTCGATGCAGTATAGGTATAATTACCTGCCGGCAACATTCCTGCATCGAGCTGATAAGCGGCGTCTGTTCTTGAAAAAAGGAATTTATAGTCCGTACCTGCTTCGTTTTTTATGGTAATATTCACATCAGGTGTATTTAGCGGAACGTAACTGTCGTTGTATAAAACCGCATTAAGAACTATATTTTCATTTTCATCAAAAGTATTTGCCGAGGTATAAACTCTAAATTTCCTTTTATCGTCTTTAACTGAAAGATACTGAACTACCTTTGAGACCAGATTATTGAAGATAGCGGGTTCCTGTTGTGTCTCCCCAGCTTCAGAAAGTTTCCATCTCCACAACCCCTCGCCCACTAAAAAACCTGTTTTCCGACCATTGTCCTGCATAAAAAACAATTGCGGATCATCGGTGTCAATTTTTCCAATGCGCTGGTTCAATACGATCGAGCTGTTCCCATTTAAAACCATTTTGCCAATGGGAGCTTGCAACGGATCAAAAGCTTCAATTTGCTTCACTGTCACCTGATCCATATCAAATAACGTGAAGCCACTATTCACATGACTAAATGTTTCCTGCAATGCATTGCTGCTCCCACTAAATCTAGCCTGATCTTGCAGCTGATTAAATGCATTTAAATTTGTCTGGGCACCAAGTACATACCACAAAGCAACCTTTTCCGAACCCAGTTTTTTGATAAATGCAGTCGCATCATATAGTGTCGAAGGTAACTGATAAAGTATCACCAGACCATAATCATTCCCGTTCAGCGCATTCATATCCCCGGCCAGGACAACCTTTACCTCAAAATTTTTGTTTAGCGTGATGGCCTGTTTCAAGGCGGTAATATCAGGGTGCGGGGCTGCAGCCGCAATCAATACCTTTTGTTTTGTATCTATTACATCGACAAAAATACTTTGTACATTGTTTTTTTCGGATATCTCCTCTTTTAAGGGGCTTAGCTGCACGGTATATTTTTGCAAACCGACCTTCGTAGCCCTGAGCTTAACAGGGATGTTTTTTACAAGGGCAGCCGAATTAACCACCAGCTTTTCTTCGTATATTTTTTTGCCATTTGCGATTACTGAAAGCAGGCTTGTTTCGCCGGCAGCTTCAAAGGCCTGCACTTGCACCTCAACGGTAAATTCATTATCAAGATAAACCAGGTTGTTATGATTTATATTGGCAATCAGCAGGTCCTTTTTTGGAATCGTATCTCCCAGCGCAATGGTATATACAGGAGCTCTTAACTTATTTAGTTCGTAAAGCGGGCTTCCGCCACGGTTAAAAATTCCATCAGAGGCTAGGATCACTGCACCAACATTTCTGTTCAGATACTCATCGTTCAGCCTATTGATCAGTAGGGCTGAATTACTCAATTTGCCTTTGTTTGAAAAATCAAAGCCATTTTTGACACGGTCACTAAAATTATAGATTTTCAAGTCATAGTGCTCAGACAGCCGATCGGCAAGGCCTTGCATTTCCTGTTCGTATCGACGCGGATTAAAACCAGAAGCCACTATATTCCCTACAGACAGAGAATTGTCTTGTCCGATTATAATAATGGGCTTCTCTGGCTTATAGGACACCGTTTTGATCAAAGGAGCAAACAGCAGCAATCCGATTGCAGTCGTTACAAGTATGCGAATTGCGGCCAATAAGTAACGCAGTTTTTTATCCAGATGCCTCGTTCTGCCGTATAAGAGCCAGGCAAACAATCCACCTATGAGCAGGCAGGCCAGCAGGCACAAGAAAGTAGATAAGTTAAAAGAATCGCTCATACGTATTCGATAAAGATGCTAATTTTCAACCAATCTGCGAAGCATTTTACCTAAGTTTACTATGACACAGGCTGCCAAAATCTGAATGTGTTTTGAGTTTTTTATCACCAGCCAGTGCAACTTTCCATTATCGGCTCCAGTTTAAGGGCATGGCAAACCGATGAAGACAAATCTGCAGCAGGCCAAGCTATTTGAACAAAAAAGGCTGCACAATCATTTGTGCAGCCTTTTTCTGATCAGGGTTAATTATAGCATTCCGCCGCAAACCGACAGTACCTGTCCGGTCACATAGGAGCTCATTTCTGAAGCCAGAAATACACATACGTTTGCTACATCTTCAGTTTCCCCAGCCCTTTTCAATGGGATACCTTCTTCCCAGCCTTTTACAACTTTGGGATCCAGCACATCAGTCATCTCCGTACGGATAAATCCAGGTGCTACTACATTTGTACGGATGTTACGTGAACCCAGCTCTTTAGCCAGTGATTTAGAAAAACCGATAATACCAGCTTTCGAAGCGGCATAATTGGCCTGCCCAGCATTGCCCTGTACCCCAACTACCGAGCTCATGTTGATGATAGAGCCCTTACGTGCCTTCATCATTACCTTAGAGGCCGCTTTACATACATTAAATACCGATTTCAGATTTACATTGATCACATCATCCCAGTTCTCTTCGCTCATGCGCATCAATAAACCATCTTTGGTGATGCCTGCATTATTTACAACGATATCCAATGCGCCAAAATCGGCTACTATGTCATTGATCAGTTGCTCTGCCTCGTCAAACTTTGAAGCATCAGAGCGATAGCCCTTCACCTTGGTCCCGAAGCTTTGTAATTCCTGTTCCAGTGCCTGTCCTTTTTCTACAGACGACAGGTAAGTAAAAGCCACATTGGCACCCTGCTCAGCAAATTTCTCGGCTATTTTACGGCCTATTCCTTTAGAAGCACCGGTAATAAGTGCCGTTTTTCCTTCTAGTAATTTCATCAGCATATATTTGTTTTTAATGGTTATGAAGCTATCATGAGTTTTTACTCATTCTTGTTTGCGAGTGTAAACTCATGATGGTTTCATATATGTTTGGTTATTGATCTTTTTATTTATGTAATGCGGGTTCCTGCTGACTTAAACAATGAAAGCTTCCCAGTCCCCATATAATATCTGTGGAATCTATTCCTATTACTTTTCTATCCGGAAAAACATCCTGAAGGATTTTCAGCGCCTTTTCATCATTCACATCCCTGAATGTAGGCACAATCACCGCGGCATTGGCAATATAAAAATTGGCATACGAGGCGGGCAAACGGGTATCTTCATGGATAACAGGGGAAGGCATCGGCAACTGCACAATATGAAGTGCTTTGCCATTCGGTAAACGCATGGCTTTTAATGCTTTCAGGTTCTCATGCAAAAGGATATAATTTTCATCCAGGGGATTACTTTCGA
>CBFGNP010000262.1:0-6415 GCA_965650095.1 uncultured Pedobacter sp.
TCGCTATTTTTCTTTGCGGAAACATCTGAACATGGTTAAGGATCAGATTTAAAATATAATCATCAGAGGGATAAGGCTGTAACACCGACTTCAGCATTTCCCTGCCTTCAACGTCAGTATGCTGCGAAATATAACCCATTCCATAAAACTTACCCTGTTCAACCAAAAGACAGCTCTGTTCATCCTCAGTTCTGCCCTCACCCAGCACTGCAAAGGTTGGCAATATAGATTTCAAATAGTCGATAGCATACTTCACCCTCACATTATAAGCTGCCGCTGATTCCTTACCAACGCAGGCACCGCTGCATTTCCCTTCATCATGACCGGTACAGGCAGTCCGATTCTTCTGAATAAAACACAATTTCTCACAAAGTAAATGTTCCCTGATCAACACCCTCAGTAAATCATAACCTTCGAGAATGGTATTAAAGCTATATAGTGCAGAGGCCTGTTTTTTATACTTATCTATCCCAAGGCGCATATAACCCTTTTGGTCTTCAAAGACATAAAGGCCATACTTCTGTTCATATCGCTTTAAAGCACGATTATTCTCAGGCCATAAGCGTTTAATCTCCGTGGCCTCCAGAATAAAAGCCATCAACTCTGTACCACACACCTCAAAATCCACAGCATGAATATGCTTAAGAAAATCCTGACGCTGTTTGCCGGAGTTGGTCCCGCTGAAATGAGAGCAAACCCGTTTATACAGATTTTTAGCCTTACCAACATAGATCACATCTCCTTTGTGGTCTTTAAAATAATACACCCCCGGAACCCGTGGAAGCCTGTCTATCTCCGATTTAGAAAGATTAGGCGGCAATACCTGTTCCTTAGAAGCACGACTTAATGCCTGAGCAATTGCCCCTTCCGTGTCCGTCTCTAACAATAAGGTCAACAGTACCGCAGTGGCTGCCGCATCCCCTCCTGCCCTATGTCGGTTATGGATTGATATATTTAAAGCCGTACATAATTTCCCTAAGCTATAGGAGCTATGCCCCGGCAACAGCTTACGGCTTAGTCTTACCGTACAGATTTTTTTACATTGCAGCTCATATCCCCACAAACTCAGGTGATGCTTGATGAAGGAAAAGTCAAAGTTGACATTATGGGCAACAAATATCTTATCCTGCAGAAAAGCATAAATATCAGCCGCTACGTCCTTAAACAAGGGGGCAGACTGAACCATATCATTGCTAATGCCCGTAAGTGCTTCAATATAGGCAGGAATTTCCTGGTCAGGATTAATCAGCGTTTCAAAACGCTCTACCACCTGCTGTCCATCATGTACCAGAATAGAGATCTCTGTAATTCCATTCCCTGAGGCAAAGCCTCCGGTGGTCTCAATATCTACAACAGCATATAACATCAGCCCTGGTTTTACATGGTTTAATCGCACAAATATGCTAAATATTTTAGTATAAAAAATCTTTTATTAGATTCAATTACTAAATTTTGCTGTTAGGTGACTAAGCTTAATCGGTTTCTATTCTTATGGGGTTACTTAGTATCTTATGTATCGGACACTTGTCTGCGATTACATATAACCTTTCACGCTGCTCTGCTGTCAGATCCCCGGAAAATTCAATCTTTCTTTTGATTCTGGTCTCCTTACTGATCTCCTCCTCCTTGCAAATGGCCAGCTCTACTTTAATATGATCCAGGTTAAAGTTCTTTCTGTCCGCATACATCCGTACTGTAATTGCCGTACAGCTGCCTAAACTGGCTAACAGCAACGCTGCAGGTGACATCCCCTCGTCAGTGCCGCCGACGTGTTCCGGTTCATCCGAATAAATAAAATGTCCTCCGGAGTATACTTTAGTCTTATAATGCGCGCTATCCAGTTCTGTAACTACGGTAATCTGATGGTCTGCCATAAAATATAAATTGTCCCCCAATTTACAATTAAATCAGATACCATTTCGTAAGCAACCAATTTCGATGATCGCATCCGCCAGCACAGCACTCCGTTTGAGATCAGGATTTCTTCTTCGGCACTTTTGCGCCAGCTTTCCTTGCTTCTGAAAGTCCGATCGCTACCGCCTGTTTTTTAGAGGTTACCTTTTTGCCGCTCCCCGATTTAAGTTTCCCTTCTTTCATTTCATGCATCGTATCTTCTACCTTTTCTGATGCTTTTTTCGAATACTTAGCCATAATTTAAATTTAAGTGCTACTACAACATACTTAATCACCTTAACAAAGGGCATTTTAAATGGTTTGTCACAAAACCGGGTACAGGAGGAAAAGTTAGAACCTATTGCCTTTTCATATGTTATTCTACTCAGTATCGGAAAGGAAATAACATCAATACACAGGAACATCAACTCAGCTAACAAATCAGTATGGAAGGTCAGATTCACTGGATTTTTATTCTTGCACTACCCGTAGCCTCCATTGCATGGGCGGTAACTAAGGAAGAGGTATTTAAGGAACCGAGAGCCTATTGTGTAGCCAGATCAAAAAGCAGTCAGCAGCTGTTTATCTCAAAATTCTTTTATATGCTTACCTGCGAATATTGCTTTAGTCATTATGTAACTATTCTACTATTAGTCATCACTCAATTCACCGTTCTATATCATGACTGGCGTGGTTATTTAATAGCAGGTTTTGCCATTGTATGGATTGCCAATGTCTACATGAGCCTGTACAACATTATCCGTATTGATCTCAAAAAAGAAAAGATCATCACTCAACAGGAAGAAGAAAAGGTAAAAAACCAGGAACCATTGGTCATTAAGGAGATAAAATAGTCATGCCCTCAAGTGTCATCAATCATTTTAGTTACGAGCCTGATGTTATGACGTTAAATATAACCTTTACATCGGGGATCAGCTACAAGTATCTGAAGGTACCCCAGGACGTCTATAATATGCTTAAAGCTGCTGGTTCGAAAGGAAGGTATTTTAATTATTTTATAAAAGGGAAGTTCAAATATAAAAAGTTAAGGTAACCTAAGGTAACCGGACCGAAATCAGATTTAACAATAAAGGCCGAAAATCTCCGGCCCTTTATACGCTATTCAGCTTCATTTTTTATATAAGTCTTATTTCCGTTTTTATTGATGTAATATTTTCCTCCACGCGGACCAGTTAAAATAACTTCTCCATTAGGGCCTTTCATACTTCTGTCGATGGTAGGCTTATATTCTTTTGCATTAGTTACTGTCGTTGTCGTTTGCTTTCTAACCGCAGCAGCCTTCTTTTTAACGGCTTTTGCCGGTGCTACAGCTTCCTCTTTATTTGTAGAATAGCGTTTATCCGGTGTACCATCTTTTTTCAGGGCTGGTGTTGTTGCTGCACCTTTAACTGCCGTTTTCTTTGTAGTCGTTTTAACTTGCTTCGCAGCGTCCTTGCTAGTGGAATAGCGCTTATCAGGCGTACCATCCTGTTTAAGTTTTACCGCAGCTGCAGCTCGCTTGTCTTCAGTTTTTTTTGCTGCAGCCGTAGCCTTAGCTGCTTCTTTTTTAGCATCGGCCTTAGCCTTAGCTGTTTCTTTTTTAGCTGTCGACGCCGGTGTCTGTGCCATGCTTAAGTTGATGCACAAAGCCAGAATAGCGATCAGCGATAATAAATTTTTCATAGTGTTTAAATATCAGGTTTTCAATAATAAACTCATTACCACATCAGATAGGTAATCCTATACAATTTAAGGTATTCTAATGAGTTTATAAAAAATATTTAAACAAATGCAGATACGCGCTTACATCCTAAATCTTAGCGAAACAGACCTTCCCAGTGCCTGCGCAAGATCCGGCTCAATTTTAAACTCCCCTTCCTGCTGTATCCAGACACTTTTGTCGTCCCTAATCAAAATAATCTCCCGCCCGTCAAAAACGACGCGCAGCTCGGTTGTCGCTTTATTGATCGTCGAACCATTTAGTATTTCATAAACGTAGTCTGTATCCCTGTAGGTAATTCGCATTGGCAGCCCCATAATCTTATCTCTCTTGGCCACAAAGGTAAATTTAAAAAACAATAAATGATCAGGGAAACAATCTTGGTTGATAAATATCTGTTTCATTTCCCATTAAATTTTGGAAATTCGAGACAGACACCCCCAGTAACCTGACACTTCTTTCCGTAAAATCGATGCCTGCAAGCAGCGTTTTGGCCACATCAACGATCCGTTCCAGCGTAGGGAACCCTTCCGCAAAAGACTTACTCCTGGTGATTTGCTTAAAATCACTAAACTTAACTTTCAAGGTGACGGTCCGCCCGATTAAATGATATTGCTGCATTCTGTTAAACACGGTTTGGGCAATCTTTTCAATTTCAGCATGCATTTCTTCCGGTTGAGTAAGGTCGTAAGAAAAGGTGTCTTCGGCGCCGATCGATTTGGTTTCCTGGTTGGCTATAACCGGCCTGTTGTCTATCCCTCTGACGATCTTATAAAAGAACCGCCCGCTCTTTCCAAATAGGTTAGCCAGCTCGGTTTCCGACAACTTTTTCAGATCCGATCCAAAATGCAATCCCCGCACTTTCATTTTTGCAGCGGTAACTTTACCAACCCCATGAAATTTCTCTACAGGTAGCTGTTCAATAAATTTTTCAACTTTAGATGGCCCGATAAACGTCAGCCCGTCCGGCTTATTCATCCCGGAGGCTATTTTAGCCACAAATTTGTTTACCGAGACACCGGCAGAGGCTGTTAGCCTCAATTCAACCTTGATTGCTTGTTTAATTTCCCTTGCAATGTCAATAGCAGATCCAACCCCTAATTTATCGTTGGTCACATCCAGGTAGGCCTCATCTAAAGAAAGTGGCTCAATTAAATCGGTATAACGCTGAAAGATGGCCCGGATCTGTCTGGAGACCTCCTTATAAACTGCAAATCTTGGAAACAAAAAAATAAGATGAGGACATAATTTCAAAGCTTGTTTAGAGGGCATGGCAGAACGGACACCGTATTTCCTGGCCTCGTAGCTAGCCGTTGCTACAACTCCTCCACGGCCTTCCGGAGAACCACCCACAGCAATAGCTTTGCCCAGCAGATCGGGATGATCTCTTTGCTCTACTGAAGCATAAAATGCATCCATGTCGATATGGATTATTTTACGATACGGTGCTTTGTCGATGCTATCCATAGCTAAAATAAGAAAGGCCCCGTTAATATCGGGGCCTTTCTTATCATAATCAAAGAATATTACTTTGTATTCTTTTTCTCAGTCACTTCAGCACGGATTTCCTGAGCAAGGCCTTTCAAATCCTGCATTGCTTTACGTACTCTTGTACCAGCGGCGCCGTTACCTGAATTATAAAATTTGTCCGCATCAGCCTCAACGCCAGCGATTAGTTCTTTCAGTTTTGAAAATTTTTCCATGTTTTTCTTTCGTTTAAGATTTTAAAATATATGATATAACGCTCTAAAGTTAATAATTATTGGATTTTCACCAAATGAATTTTTATGATTTGAAGGTTTTTATTCGTCAATAAAGTGTTTTAAAAATATTTATACACTTATTTATGATCTCTTTTAAAATAGTTGGAATGCGAATTGTTAAATTTTAAGGCAAGCGTTTTGCGGGCTTTATCTTTCAACTGTCTGATCCGCTCCCTGCCTAAATTAAGAATCGGCTCCATGTCTTCCAGGCTAGTTGGTGCATATCCGTTAATTCCATAAAACAGCATGATAATTTTTCGTTCTCTCTTCGGTAGCAGATTTAATGCCCTTATGATATCCCCAGATAATGATGTGGTGTTCGTGAGATGATCGCTTCCGGGAACATTGGTATCACTAAGCGTATCCATTAAAGTGACGCCAGAGAACTCATTGACGACACTATCTAAGGAATATGGTAATAGGGAGCGATCCAGGCAATAAGCAATCTTATCTTCAGGAATTGCAGTATGCTCAGCCAACTCTCCGAATGTCGGCATTCTTTCCAGCTTTTGCTCCAATGTCATCACCGCGCGGTTAATTATGTTTAGGTAAACGACCTGATTACACGGTAAGCGCACCAGACGTTTCTGGTCAGCTATGGCCAGTAAAATAGCCTGCCGGATCCACCAGACTGCAAAAGAAATAAACCTGAATCCCCTGGTAGGATCAAAATGCCTTGCTGCTTTGATCAGGCCAAAATTCCCCTCGCTAATTAGATCTCCCAGTTTCAGTCCACTCTCCTGGTACTTCTTAGCAACCGAAACGACAAATCTCAAGTTACGCCTGATCAGCTCCTGCACAGCGGCCTCGTCCCCATTCCGTATTTTAGTGGTTAAGCTTACTTCCTCCTCGATGCTAAGCAGCGCAATTTTTCCGATGTCGTTTAAATAGCGCTCTATTGATTCCGAATCTCTGCGGGTAATAGCGTTCGATACTTTAAATTGTTTCATCTATTTAATATTTTGTTTTAATGGTCAGATGGAGCCTTTGATGACATGTCGGGTTCATATGATTCAATAACATTTAACAGTCATTACCA
>CBFGNP010000263.1:0-6402 GCA_965650095.1 uncultured Pedobacter sp.
ACAATCAATTCAAAGAGCTGGTCTTCATTGAAACCGGCCTCCTTAGCCATATCGATATCTTTGTCGGTTATCTGATAGGCTTGATGAGCCACCTTACCAACAAGCAAGCTTAATGGTGGTGACAGGTTTTCATTCGTAAATGCGGCCTGCCTTTCCTCTTGTGTGCTGTAACCTTCTCCTTTCAGCATGCGGCCGGTCAGGGCCTCATAAAGCTGCTTATAGTTAGCGTCCATTATTTTCATCGTTTCATTTTTTTAGCGCAATAACAATCCGGTACAAAATGGCAAAAGCTAGCTTCACCGGAAATTGTAAAAATCAGAAGTGCTAGTCTTTATAAAAGATCCGGCCAAACTCGTTTTCTGATTTGACGTGTTTAAGCGACGATAAGCCAGTAAACCGTTTGAACTCTTTGATGAAATGTGCCTGATCGTAAAAGTAATCATAGCATTTTTTAAAAAAAAATTGGATGCCACAAATAATTATCGTAATATTGCGATGTAATTAAAAAAAGATGGGCGCAACCAAGACCACATTATTTACCAAAGAGCTGAACGATATGGCAATGATGGCGAAAAATAAACCCTGAGTATAATTCGATATCAACTACGATGTTTCAAAAGATTGTAAAAACTGATAAGGCTGGAACTACGATCATCATCCGCGTGATGGTTGGTGCTGTTTTTATATCCGAAGGCATACAGAAATTTCTTTTCGCAGATAAACTGGGCACCGGGAGATTTGCTAAAATCGGCTTACCGACCCCGGATTTCTTAGGCCCTTTTGTAGGTTCTTTTGAGATTGTATGCGGCCTGTTTGTTTTGCTAGGGCTGTTAACGCGGCTTAGTGCCATCCCCTTACTCATTATCATGCTGGTTGCTATTGTATCGACTAAAACACAACTTTTCATCGATAATGGCTTCTGGTCTATGCTCCATGATAGCCGGACAGACTGGACTATGCTCCTGGGCAGCATCTTCCTGATTGTTAAAGGCGGCGGCAAGTGGTCGCTTGACAGGAGTTTATGGAAGCAGTAAAGAACAAAAAGCTACTTACGGAAGTCGCTAAGCTGTTTTTCAAGTTGGGCTGTATCGGTTTTGGTGGCCCGGCTGTTCATATTGCCCTGATGGAAGAAGAATTGGTACGAAAGCGTAAATGGATGTCCCACGAACATTTTCTGGATCTGGTAGGCGCTACCAACTTGATACCCGGGCCCAACTCTACTGAAATGACCATGCACATCGGCCAGGAGCGTGCAGGATGGAAAGGTCTTATGGTGGCAGGTATCTGTTTTATTTTCCCGGCAGTAATCATTACCGCTGTATTTGCCTGGGCCTATAAGCAATATGGTGCACTGCCCCAAGTGAGGCCTTTTATTTATGGTATCAAACCGGCCATTATTGCAGTGATTGTTTCTTTAATGATTGCGCTAGGCCGAAAAGCACTAAAGTCAATTGAATTAGGTGTTATCGGAGCTTTATCGGCGGCGCTGGCATTATATGGGGTTAATGAGATATACCTGCTTTTTGGAGCCGGTTTTATTGGAATGCTGGTTTTTCTTTTCAAGTCCCCTAAACACCGGTCCATAAAGAGCATTGTTCCGGTTGTATTTTTACAGGTAAGCACATTTTCTGCCGATGCTTTCAACTGGAAGTTGTTTTGGATCTTTCTAAAGATTGGGGCTATCCTGTATGGCAGCGGTTATGTGCTGTTCGCCTTTCTCGATACCGAACTTGTTGAAACAGGGCTCTTAAGCAAGCAGGAACTGATCGATGCGATTGCGGTAGGTCAGTTTACACCTGGGCCAGTCTTTTCGTCGGCAACATTCATTGGTTGGCAGATAGCCGGTATCCCTGGTGCAATCGCGGCAACGATAGGTATATTCCTGCCTTCATTTTTGTTTGTGGCATTGCTTAACCCCTTAACACGGAAACTACGTAATTCCAAGGTCATGTCGGCTTTTTTAGATACTGTAAACATAGTTTCAGTAGCCCTTATCTTAGTGGTTTGTGCCGAGATGGGCAGATCGTCAATCTCAGACTGGAAAACAAGTTTGATCGCCATCTGCGGCTTCCTCGTTAGCTGGAAGTTCAAAAGCCTGAATAGCGCTTTTATTATTTTAGGTGGGGCTTTAACCGGTTACCTGCTATGGCTGATTTGACCCCATCAATAAAGGGGTATATACAGCTGATCATACGACGCCCTTTAACACCGTGCAAAACTTTCTCTCGTGTAGTTTCCAAAGGCAACAAAATCTGGGCGTCTCTACGGGCAGGTTTTTCGCTCCAATCTTTTTCGTTAAGGAAGAGGATCTTCATTGCAGTCCTTGAAGCATCGCAACAGCCTTAACAAAACGATGTTCTCACGCGATGATTCCTACCTCGAACTGTCGGATTTTTTTACGATTTTCCTTGTATTTTAAGACAGTACCTTTCCGATATATCCCTTTTTAAGGGGATGTGACTACAATCGATTAACTTGCATATTGACACCTTTAATGATCAAAGTGGAATAATATTTGGAATTTCCAATGAAGTTTTCATGTTTCAACTGACAGAAGATGAATTTAAAAACTTGATATTCCAAAATAGAATATTAAGTTTTGGCGGAAAACGGATCTGGTTCTAAACCAACTCATCCGGCATTCATAAACGTTAAGCTAATAACTTAACGCACTAAGAAGAAAATGCCACAAAAAAATTAGACATACAATGCATTTCATTACATATTCCTTAGCGTCTACCAGTTCTTCTCTCAACGCTTTGTTGGCCAATTTAAGATGTGTTTTAACAGAATTTATAGTGATGCCCATTTCTACCGCAGCTTCTTTATATTTCTTTTTTCAGGTAAACAAGTTTGCACACATTTAATCGCTGAACCGACAGGTTTTTCAGTAATTGATGAATAAACAGCTGAGATTCCCGATATTCAAAATAATCCGCTCCGATAAAAATCTATCATCAGGTCTTTTAATTAGTCGTCTAATGTAAGTGAGAATTCAATTGAATAGCACCTTTTTCACCTCATCTACTATATACCCGCTTTTAAAATACGAATAGATATCCTCTCCTGGGCAGGCAGTTTGCTTGCTGTGATCGCGGTGGGTCGAAATGTCGTCCGGTGATATATTGTACTTGATACATTGATCTGCCAACAAGCGGATCAACACCTTCAAGAGTTTACCGTCTAACTTTTGCTGATTGTAATTCCCTAAAAAGCAGATCAGCAAATGACCGGTAGGATCATATTCTGTATTAGTTTCACCTACAGTTTGCGGATTTCTGCCTTCGTAAACGGATCCGTCCGGCGCAATCAACAAATGGTATGGAATATCAGTCCATTTACGGTCTTGCCCCATGCACCAGGTCTGTATATTCTTTAAACGTTGTCTAGCATCATCACCTGTAGTTAAGATCTTTCCACCTTCATGATGAACAGTGATCTTTATCGGTGCGTGTTGTTTGTAAGGTCTCGCCTCCTGCGCTTTCCATTCGCTCCTGGGTATAATCGTTACCGTATCCCGGGGTGTTCCCTTGGGGGACTTTGCTGATTGGGCAAAGCCCTGACTGCAAAGAAGGAATACCATTCCAAAGAAGACTATCGCCTTAAAAAACTTATTTAATGACTCCATGGGCATTGCTCTATAGGGATATTGAATCAAATATAGAATGTTTAGTAGCACCATAAGAATTCATGATCTCATTTTTTTTAAAAAAAATGTCCAATTTTAAAAACTCAATCGTCTTTAATTTTTTAACTATTTAAATTTAAAACAAGATGAAAGATTTCTTATTTATTTTCAGAGCAGACTACAACGTGATGCCAAAAGGATCACCAGATGAAATGCAGGCCCGGACAAAACGGTATATGGACTGGATTGGTAATATTGCGGCGCAGAACAAATTAACCGACCGCGGAAACAGGTTGGTCCCTTGGGGCAAAGTTGTGCGGGCAGACAATATTATTGCCGATGGACCTTATACGGAAATTAAAGAGTCCATTGCAGGTTATAGCATCATAAAAGCCGAATCTATTGAAGAAGCTGCTGAACTGGCAAAAGGCTGCCCTATTTTGGCATTTGGTGGAAATGTAGAAGTCAGAGAGATAAGTGTAATGTAAGGAGTTAAAAATCTAATGCCTTTGCACCAGCAAAGGCATTTAATTACATGAAAGAAACGGAACTGATACCCCATTTATTTAGAACAGAACATAGAAAACTGGTCTCTGTACTTTGCAGGTTATTTGGAATTGCACATGTTGAAATCGCCGAAGACATTGCAGGCGACACTTTTCTATTAGCCTATGAACTATGGAGTATAAAAGGACTGCCAGAAAATCCGACAGCCTGGCTTTATTCCGTTGCTAAAAATAAAACTAAAGATTATTTAAAACGGGATTCTAATTTCGCCCAAAATATTTTAAAAGAAATAACATACCCTGCGGCAACCTCAGACGAAATAGAAATTGACTTATCTGCTAAAAACATCAATGACAGCCAATTGGCTATGATATTTGTTGTTTGCCATCCCTGTAATCCAGCAAAAACGCAAATCGCTTTAGCTTTAAACCTGCTTTGTGGCTTTGGTCCTGATGAAATTGCCAACGCTTTCCTAACCAACAGAGAAGTTATTTACAAACGACTGCAGCGCGCAAAAGAAAAGCTCAAAATAAAAAAAATTAAAGTTGAACAGCCTACTTTGTCCGAAATCAAGGAACGATTACCAACAGTTTTAATGACCTTGTATTTACTTTTCAATGAAGGGTATTATTCTTCAAATCAGGATAGCACCATGCGCAGGGATCTTTGCCTGGAAGCGATGAGATTAACTTACCTGCTCATTACAAATGAACAAACAAGCAACCCCACGGTAAATGCTTTGCTGTCTTTGATGTGCTTCCAATCCTCAAGGTTTGACGCCAGGCTCAATCAGGATGGGCAGGTCATTTTATATCAGGACCAAAATACCGACTTGTGGGACCAGGAACTAATCAACAAAGCAACATATTTTCTGGATCAGGCATCACAAGGCAGCACCCTTTCTAAATACCATTTAGAAGCAGGTATTGCTTACTGGCATACCAATAAAGCTGACACTAAAGAAAAATGGGAAAATATCCTACAGCTTTATAACGAATTGCTCCTGATCGAATACTCGCCCATTGCTGCACTCAACAGGACTTATGCACTTGCTAAAGCCAGGGGAAAAACGGAAGCGATAATAGAAGCAGAAAAAATAAGACTTGTAGACAATCACTTATATCATTCACTTTTGGGAGAGCTTTATATCGGTGTCGATAACAAGAAAGCAATCACACATTTGGAAAAAGCTTTGAAACTTGCAAAATCATCAGCGGATAAAATTCAAATTTCAAACAAAATAAATACACTTTAAGAAGCGATTGTAAGGTTTTGATTGTCCCGAAAAGCGACACTAATAGTTTATATTGTGTTTCAGCTCATTACCATTAGTGATAGCAGAAGGGCAAAGATCCCGATATTGCTCCGGTGACATCCCCATTGTGTTCTTAAATAACCACGAGAAATAAAATCATCATAACCAACATCTGCAGCGATATCTTTAACCTTAACATACTCATTCAAAAGTATTTGCCATGATCTTTGTGTTTTTAGCTGAATAAAATACTCCATGGGAGACATCCCGGTTGAACGACGGAACAAACTGGAGAAATGTGATGCCGATAGAACAAAGAGTCTGCGGCATTTTCTTTAGTATATTATTTAAGATTGTCTATTTTTTCACTAATTTTTTTTTCCAGCTCTTTACTATAGCCTTCAAATGTTGCGGCTATCATGCCGTTTTTGTCTATCAGATAAAAACTAGGATATGCTGAGATTTGAAAACTTTTAGCCACTTTACTCCCATTTATGAATACCGGATAGTTAATATCGTTTTTTTTAATAAATGCAATAGCCGACTGTTTGGTGTCTGAGGTGTTAACGGTAATAATGTTTACATCGTCTTCTTCGTATTTTTTATGAAGCCTTTTTAGCATAGGCATTGAAAGCATACAAGCAGGGCAGGCATTAAATGAAAAATCAATTAATGTAACTTTTCCTTTTAGCTGAGCATTGGATACCATATTTCCTTGCAAATTCCGCAACTCCCAATGTGGCGCATTATTGCCAGCTGTAATCATCGCAACCTTTTTTTCAGTATGGAAGTCAGCCGGAATAGTTAAAGCTTTAATATCAATAAAATATTGATCATCAATGCTATAATCCGTATAGCTGCTTTCGTTTATCATTAACGCTATACCATCACTGGTAATATCCCCTTTACCAAATTTCCCTTGTAAATATTGCTTCATGTAAACAGGTAGATAGGTGGTCTTATTTAAGCATAAATCATATATTTCTCTGCTTGAAGCAGAATCGGTCATAAC
>CBFGNP010000264.1:0-6377 GCA_965650095.1 uncultured Pedobacter sp.
TGATCGATCCAAAGGCTAAGTTTGATCCAGCCAAACCAGATGCAGAAAGCAACTGGCATTGGCCGGAAAGCCCAAAAAGTAGTGTTGTAAAACCAGATGGGAATTAATTTACCTGGGTTTAGCCAAGCCCTCGGAAGTCATGACTACCCGTTTCATACTGCCGTCCTTGTTGTAGTATAGCTGGTCGATGCATACCGATCTCCTGAAGCTGCCACCATCGGTATTTAGCCCGCCATTGTGATAAATGAAATAGGATTTGCCCTTGAAATCTATGATCGCCTGATGATTCGTGTTGGAATTGCCGGCAATTTCATTTAAAATGCCTTTATATGCCCATGGTCCGTTGATATTTTTGCTCATGGCATAAACGATTTTTTCAGGGAATTGGGAGGCGTAAGATAAATAGTACCAGCCCTTACGCTGATGAATCCAGGGTGCCTCGGTAAATTCAGGAAGATCTACCGTTTTGATTGGGCCGTCAAGCTCAATCATGTTTTTCTTTAATTTAGCGTAGTAACATTTGGTATTGCCCCAGAATAAATAGGCCTGGCCGTCGGTGTCGATGATCACCGATGGATCGATATCATCCCAGCTGATTTTGGTGTCCGTGGTCATGTCGTTCGTGATCAGCGCTTTGCCTATCGCATCTTTAAAAGGGCCGGTCGGACTGTCAGATACCGCCACGCCAATGGCTTTACCATGAATGGCATTATGTGTAATGGCGACATACCAGTAAAACTTGCCATCCCGTTCTATGACCTGCGAAGCCCAGGAATCATCCTTTGCCCAGGAAAAGTCTTTGGCACTAAGCGGAACTTTATGCTCCTTCCAGTTCAGCATGTCAGCCGATGAATAACACAGCCATTCGTGCATCTCGTATCGCTCTTTTCCTTTGGGGGCCTGATCATGACCGGTGTAGAGGTAAACAGAATCGCCATATACCAGCGCGGCCGGATCTGCCGTATACTTATCTTTGATGATGGGATTGCCGGTCGCTTTAAACCTTCCGGTCTCCTGTGCGCGGACCATAGCAAAACTTGCCGTACAAATCAGCAGGGTTAAATAATGTGATTTTATAGCTTGGAACATGTTCTTCTTTATTGCGCCAGTAATTTTTTTAATTCTTGTTTCGTGATCTGAAGAATTGTACCATGTCGTATTCCTTTAGGCAGGCTGATCTGATCAGATACGTCTTTCCAGTTCTTCAGGTCAGCAGAAAGGATAGCTCCATATTGATGATCCCTGTATTTATCAAAATACAGCAGCCAATCCTTCCCCTTTTTTAGGGCAGTGGGGCCTTCTGCCCAATATTTTCCGGTAATGGGCTTTCCTGCAGAAGAGTAGGGGCCGGTTAGCCGCTCGCTGAAAGCCACTTTCAGGTTTTTCTGGGCAGGTTCCCTGGTTTCATCTTTTAAGAACATTATATATTTTCCATTGTCCTTGACAATAGAAGCATCAATTACGTTAAAACCCGGGTCATACAGCAACCTGGTTTCAGAATAGGTCTTAAAATCTTTGGTGGTCACATAATAGATCCTGTGGTTGTAAGCATCATCTGCTTTAGATGCAGTTTCAGGGAATTTGCCGGTAATGGTTGTGGCCCAGTAGATCATATAGGTGCTGTTGCCTGGATCGTAAGTGATCTCGGGCGCCCAGGTGTTCCTTGCGCCCTCTTCTTTGAACATTACGGGTATAAACTGCTGTTCAGACCAGTTGATGAGGTCTTTGGAGCTCGCATATCCAATGCCTTTATCCTTCCAGCTTACGGTCCACACCATATGGAACAAACCATCCGCACCGCGGATAATACATGGATCGCGCATCAGCTTGTCTTTGCTAACTGTTGGCCTTAAAAAGGAGCTGTCATTTTTTAACGACTTCCAGTGATAGGCGTCCTCACTATAGGCCAGATGAAGGCCGTCTTCTCCATTGCCCTTAAAATAGGCGAAAATAAATGGATCTTTTGCAGACTGAGCATGCACAGCCATCCAGTTGCCCAGCAAGAGAATGGCGATATAAAAAAACTTGTTCATCATCATTATTTTAGTTCCAGAACGACTACGGACTGCGCAGGAAGCTCAACACTTAGATTGGCACCGTCTTTTCTGGCCCCATTGAATTTTGCTATTCCAACTTTCCCCGGTTCGGTAAAGGTATTGACATCTGTAACGCTTTTTGAAGTGATGATCTGACCGGTAACCGATTTCCATGTCAGACCATTTAAAGCGGTTTTTAAACGGATCTTATTTTTGGGGTCAAGGTTGACAAGTGAAATATGGATTGCACCTGTGGTATCCTGTGAAGCAGAAACATTCAGCGCCTTGATCTTCTGATCTCCCGAAACATAGTCGGGGCTGACAAAGTCGACCGGTATATATTGGGCGTCCTGATGCACCTGGTACAGGTCAAAAACATGATAAGTAGGGGTAAGCAGCATCTTGTTTTTCTCCGTGAGGATAAGTGCCTGCAGCACGTTTACCGTTTGGGCAAGATTAGCCATTTTTACCCGGTCAGAGTGGTTGTTAAAAATATTTAAGGTGGTGCCGGCGATCAATGCGTCGCGGAGACTATTCTGCTGGTAAAGGAAGCCAGGATTGGTTCCCGGTTCCACGTTTGTCCATATTCCCCACTCATCTACAATTAAGGCTACCTTTTTGCGGGGATCATATTTATCCATAATTGCCGAATGTTTGGATACGATCTCCTCCATTTTAAGGCAGTTCTTCATGGTGTTGAAATATTGCTGCTCGTTGAAGTCAGTAGCCGATCCCTTATCTTTCCAATTGCCGGTAGGCAGTGTATAATAATGCAGTGTTAAGCCCCACATGCGGTTTCCAATGTTTTTCATGCAGGTTTCAGTCCAGTTGTAGTCCTCCGCATTGGCGCCACTCGCTATCTTTTTAAGCGGGGCACCTGCATAATCACGCGCATAGGTAGCATATCTTCTGTACTGATCGCTGTAGTACTGGGCCGTCATGTTGCCGCCGCATCCCCAGCTTTCATTACCTACACCCCAGAAGGAGACCTTCCAGGGCTTGTCTCTGCCATTTTGCCTGCGGAGGCTAGCCATCGGACTAAGGCCGTCGAAGTTTAGGTATTCTACCCATTTGGCCATTTCTTCAACCGTGCCACTGCCAACATTGCCTGCAACGTAAGGCTCGCAATTTAACATTTCACAGAGCTGAAGGAATTCATGTGTACCAAAGCTATTGTCTTCTGTAACCCCACCCCAATTGGTATTGACCATTTTAGGCCTTTGGCTCCTCAGGCCAATGCCGTCCCTCCAGTGATACTCGTCGGCAAAACATCCTCCCGGCCAGCGCAGGTTGGGTACTTTGATCTTTTTTAAAGCGGCTACTACGTCCAGTCTGATCCGGTCTTTATTGGGAATGGTTGAATTTTCATCCACCCAGAAGCCATCATAGATGCAGCGCCCAAGATGTTCAGCAAAATGACCATAAATATGTTTGCTGATGATATGCTGATCACCCGGTTTAAGGTTTAATTGGGTGACGTTTTGAGCCTTGCCGACAATTGGTGTCAGTAAGGCGAAGAGGATAAAGCGGAATGGTCTCATTTGAAAGGGATTTTTATGACGTTAAACGAATAGGCTTTTAAATTTATGCTCAGTTGTCCGTCCTTCAGCTTAACAGGGCGCTCTTTCGGGGATATAGCTGACGGCTGGTCAAACGAATTGACCTGGTTAAATGAATTGCCCGCCATTTCGGCTACCAGCCCTTTCGCAAGGAATTTTTTGGAATTTTCTATCTGGAAAGCTGCATTTTTCGGTTGATCAGCATAGTTTACTAGCTTAATGATCAGTTCTTTTCGTTGCTGATCGATAACGGCAGAAGCATAAAGCCCGTCCTGTCCTGTTACCGCTTTATTATCCAGTAAAACTGAAGCCAGCGCCGTGCCTTTATTTAAGGAAAATAGCTTTTGCACATAATAGTCAGGCGTTCCATAACATTTCAGATTGTCTACCCAGATCATATCCGGGGCCCATTGCCATGCATCAATATGCGCAAAAAGCGGCGCATAAGATGCCATTTCCACCACGTCAGCGTTCCGTTCCAGGCCCGTCATAAAGGCGGCAGCAGCTATGGCGCTCTGCCAGTTGTTCCTGGCACTGCCCACGATGGTTTTATCGGCATGTACCGCATATTCACCGGCAAACACTTTACTGCCATTTCTCGGATAGCTATCGTACCGTCCCGCATTTTTCAGGAACCAGTCTGCCGGGCGATAGTAATGCTCATCAATAATATCGGTATTCGATGCCCTGAGTCTGTCATTCAGGAAGTGAAAGCGTTCGCTATCCGGATCCGTACCCGAACTGGCGATGAGTTTAAAATCAGGATACCTGGATTTAATGGCTTCTCTGAAGATCTTTAAACGTTCCAGGTATTGCGGTCCCCAGTTTTCGTTGCCTACACCCATCATCTTCAAATTAAAAGGCTTGGGATGTCCCATTTCCGCACGTACTTTTCCCCATTTGCTGTTGATATCACCATTGGCGAATTCAATGAGATCCAGTGCATCCTGCACATATGGATCCAGTTCATCCAGGGCAGCCACCTCGGCAGTATTGTACTGACAGGCCATACCGCAGTTTAATATCGGCAGTGGCGCTGCACCAATATCTTCGGCTAACTGAAAGTATTCAAAGAAGCCAAGTCCGAAGGTCTGGTAATAATCCGGAGCTGCGCGATGCGGAAACTCTGTGTTCCATCTGTTGATCATGGTCTGTCTTTCTTCCACCGGTCCGATTGTTTTTTTCCACTGGTACCTGTTACTCAGGTCGGTTCCTTCTACTATACAGCCACCTGGGAAACGGATGAAGCCCGGCTTCATATCTGCCAGCATTTGTACCATATCCGCCCTTAATCCGCCTGGACGTTTCATCCAGGTGTCTTCCGGAAACAGCGATAGCATATCCAGATCAATTTTGCCGGTGCCTTCAAACCAGATGTTCAGTTTGGCGCTTGGCTCGGTATCGCTTGCATAAAAGCTTACCCTTTGTTTGTGCCAGCTGTCATTGCTTTCAGCAGGATCCAGTTCAGCCTGGCCGATCACCTTATCGTCCTTTCCGACCAGTTCAATACGCAGTTTAATCCCTTTGGCAGCTTGTCTGTACAGAATCGAAAAATCATAACCTAATCCTTTTTTAATGCCCATACCTTTAAAGCCTTCATTCCTCAGGCCAAGGCTTCCCATGGCTGAATTAGCCCGGCTAACCTGCAGGTATCTGGGGTTATTCAGGTTATCGCCTTTACGGTTTACCACCAGCAACTCCCCTTCGGTGGCTTTTTTAGGTTGTATGGTCCAGCCCATCAAAGGCTTGTTGAATTCAAACGAGCGGTTTTTAATGAGCTCGGCGTAAAGCCCCCCGTCTGCCCCAAAGTTAATGTCCTCAAAAAAAACGCCCCACATCGTAGCCGGCACCTTTGCTGCAGCTTGGTCTGCTTTTACCTTGAACACCAGGTTTGATTGGGCCAGGAGTGGGGAAGAGGCGGAAAGCAGTGGCATCAGGAAAATAAATACCATCAGTATCCTTTGAGTTGTAGAACAGCGGGTCATATAATTGGTTTAAATATTTGGTTGATAATTAATAGTTGAAATTAGTAATAATTGTCAATTTAACGTTTAATATTCAGAATAAATTTTTGAGGAAGAAATATCCGGGGGGGCCAGGGAATTTATCCATGCACCGAGAAACAAATCTGAGCGCTATAGGGATGTCATAACAATTGTATAAATAAAGATCGGAATTTTTGTAGTTCGGAATAAATATTCCATATTTTTAAAAATATTTATGGATAGAATTTTCAAAAAACATGTAGCTGTCATTCTGATACTTAGTGTAGTGATAGGCAGCGTTTTTTGCAAGTCAACTGTTTATGCGCAGGATACAGATCTCAAATTTAAGAACATTACTTCCGAACAGGGGCTTGCACAAAGTACTATTCACGGAATAGCTAAAGATAAATATGGCTTCATGTGGTTCGGTACCTGGGGGGGATTGTGTCGCTATGATGGTTATACTTTTAAAACTTACCGGTATAACCCCAATAACAATAAGAGTATAAACAACAACATGGTACACAACGTCATCAAAGACGCTGACCATAATATCTGGGTACTGACATTCTCCGGGAACGAATTGTGCCGGTACGATTACGAAAAAGACAATTTTGACCGGGTTCCCGTAAGTAAGATTTCCAAATCTTTCTTAAAACTGATCAATAGAAGAAATCACCTGCGAACCGTAAACTATTCCTATAAAAATTACAAATGGGTTGTGGATACCACCTCTCTTTCCCTGTCGCTGTCGAGGCTGGATGTCAAATCAGGGCAAATAAAACGGTACAAATACA
>CBFGNP010000265.1:0-6370 GCA_965650095.1 uncultured Pedobacter sp.
AAACTTTTTTAAAACGGATGCAGAGTTTACTTCAGCCCTGGGGGAGGCTTATTCAAGGCTCGACTGGTGGGTAGACCACAACCGGATGCTTCCGCTGCAGGAAGTGACCAGTGATGAGATGGTGGTGCCGACGAGGGGGCAGGACTGGGACGATGGGGGCAGATGGAGAAATTTGTACAAGCATGAGTTGGATTTTAATGACCTCAGGGTAAACTATACCTGGACCTACCTGTATAATGGTGTAGGAACCTGTAATCGCCTCATTTACCAGTTTAACGCCATTGAGGCTGCAAAAAAAGAAAGTTACATCGCTGAGTTGAGAGGCTTGCGGGCACTGTTCTATTGGCAGTTAATGGATCTGTATGGAAATGTTCCGGTGGTTACCGAGTTCAATGTTCCAGCGGGTTACGCCCCGGCAAACACTGCACGTAAGGATGTGTTTGCCTTCATAGAGAAAGAATTGCTGGGAATTATGGGGCTGCTGGATAAGGGTGTTGGCGGCCCTAATTATGGACGTATCAACTACTACACCGCCCAGGCCCTTCTGGCAAAACTTTACCTCAATGCAGAAGTATATACCGGTACGGCGCAATGGCAAAAAGCGGTAACCGCATGTGATGAGATCATCAATTCCAATAAGTTCAAGCTGGCTACCAACTATTACGATAACTTTAAAACACAAAACCAGACTTCAACGGAGTTCATTTTTGCAATTCCTTATGACGGTATATTCTTTAAAGGGTTCAAATACCATCGGGTAACCCTTCATTACGCCAGTCAAGCCACCTATAATCTGACCGTGCAGCCATATAATGGATTTTGCACCTTGAAGGCGTTTTACGACTCTTATGAAGATGCAGATATTCGTAAAAAGAATTTCCTGGTTGGTCCTCAATATAGTTCTACAGGGGCAAGGTTGCTCGATGCCGGGGCGGAGGCAAACGATCCGGATGGGCAGCCGGTAACATTTACTCCCGAGATCAATGAGCTCTCGCCAAGGGCGTTAAGACAGGCAGGGGCAAGGATCGGAAAGTGGGAGATCGCTTCGGGCACGATGACCGATCTGAGCAATGACTTCAGTGTATTCAGGTATGCGGACATTTTGCTGATGAAAGCTGAAGCCCTGTTCAGGCAAGGACAAACCGGCGGCGAAGCCTTGACACTTGTAAATCAGATCAGAACGCGTGCAGGGAACCTTACCGGTTTTACGGCACTCACTGCAGAAAACCTGCTAGCGGAAAGAGGGCGCGAATTGTTTGCCGAGCTGCACCGCCGGACAGATATGATCCGTTTTGGCAGGTTTGGCGACGCAAGGCAGTTTAAGACTGCGGATGCAGATAAGCATTATGAGATTTTTCCTATCCCCAGACCTCAGATGGATGCCAATCCAAACCTGGTACAGAATACCGGTTATTGATTGAAAACCATTAAACATAAAAAGGGGTCATATCCTGCATATGGCCCTTTTAATCTTTATTTCCTAATGAACGTACAAACTATCCATACAACTAAAAAATCGGGCGTTTCACCAATATTTATTATAGGGACCTTATTTTTCCTGTTCGGATTTGTGACCTGGCTCAATGCAGTGCTGATCCCATACCTGAAACTTGCCTGTGAGCTCAATAATTTTGAATCCTACCTGGTTGCCTTCTCTTTTTATATCTCTTATTTTGTGATGGCGATTCCTTCTTCATGGGTCCTCAGATTTTTAGGTTTCAAGAAGGGGATGGGAGCGGGACTGCTCATTATGGCCCTGGGTGCCCTGATCTTTATTCCTGTAGCATTAACCAGGATATATGAAATCTTTCTTCTGGGCCTGTTCATTCAGGGTGCTGGTCTTGCGGTGCTTCAAACGGCATCAAACCCTTACATCACCATTTTAGGCCCTATGGAAAGTGCGGCGATGCGCATCAGTATTATGGGGGTATGTAATAAAGTGGCTGGCGCCATTGCTCCAATTGTTTTAGGCACTGTAACACTTAAGGATGCGGATGCGTTAAAACAAAGGATTGCGTTGATGAGCAATATAGAGCGGAGGGCTGAACTCGATGAGCTGGCCAGGCGGGTGATTGTTCCCTACCTTATCATTGTGGCTGCACTGTTGCTGCTTTCGCTGCTCATCTACAAGTCGTCACTTCCCGAGATTGATATGGAAGATCGGAAAGATAAAGCAGGTGATGTCCATCAAGGAAAACGGCATATTTTTCAGTTTCCAAACCTGTTGTTTGGGGTACTGGCCGTATTCATGTATGTTGGTGCAGAAGTAATCGCCGGTGACACAGTGATTAGTTATGGGGTGTACCAGGGCATTCCGCTGGCTACAGCCAAATATTTTACGACCTGTACGCTGATAGGGATGATCATAGGCTATCTGATCGGGGTGTTCTGTATACCAAGATATTTTGGCCAGATTGCTGCAATGAAGGTGTTTTCGATCATCGGGCTAATATTTTCGGTGATGATCTTAGTCACCGACGGATACGTTTCTGTTTTATTTGTTGCCTTGCTGGGCTTTGCTAATTCTTTATTGTGGCCGGGGATATGGCCGGTGGCACTCGCAGGACTGGGAAAGTTTACACGGATAGGATCCTCGTTATTGATTATGGGTATAGCCGGAGGAGCAATATTGCCTTTGCTATATGGTGCACTGGCAGACGCCTTGAATCCGCAACAAGGCTACTGGATTGTGGTGCCTTGTTATCTTATAATCGGATGTTATGCAGTTATAGGAAAGAAATTTATTGGGAAGGCATCTTAACATCATGTTGTTGGAATGGTAGGATTATCGGTTTTCTTCGATTTCATTTTTAGCAGAATCTTTAGAATTCTTTATCGCCAAATTCACTAGAAGGTAGTTTCGATTTGCCAGTTAATTTATTAAGATTAAAGCTAAAATTTAATAAAAAAACATCCGTTTCGTAAATGTAGTTAGTGGTAGTATAAAAATCCCTTCCGCTGGTAGTTATTCTCTGACGGTTAGATTGATTCATACCAAGATCGATATTTTGCCATTGCAGTGTTGCCGAACAACGTCCATTCATGAATATCTTCTTTAAAGATGCATTTGGTATGAGGAATCTGGAATCTTCTCCCTGTGCGGTTGGCCTGTTAGACAAATAATTCAGGTTTCCCTGAAAACTCCAGGTTGGGCTTAGTTTGAAATTTGTATTTCCGTTGATGGAATAAACCCAGGCATCATTGCTGATCACTGAGTTGGTTCCTAAGATATTTAAATCGCCATCGATCTTATAATTATAAACATTAGCCCCAAGATACAGGCTCCACCATTTTAAAGGCTGCAAGTTGGTGCCTGCTTCAAGACCAAACGTGTGTGCTTTTTCTGCATTGGTGAATACACGGTTCAGAATGGTATCGGCATATACGCTGTTCACCCGTTGAATCGGGTTTTTGATGTTCTGATAATATAAGGTTGTAAAAAACGAACCTTTTTTAAATGTCCTGATTATTCCCAGTTCAATCAGATCTATAAATGATGGAAGAAGATCCGGATCACCCTGTTCTAAGGTTTCAGAGTGCTCTCTTTCCGGAATTGGATTTAACTCGTAGTTGTTTGTCCGTTGAATCCGCCTGCTATATCCGGCCTTACCTTTTAAACCATCAGAAAAATTATATAATAAATTCAGCGAGGGGAACAGGTTGGAAAGGTTTAATTTATGGGCCGCGGGGTCATAGGAAAGATCTACTGTTCTTGAAGCATATTCATAACGTAGACCGGCAACATAATCCAATTTAGTTTGCTTCCCTGAATACTGAGTATAAACAGAGTTTATCTGGTTCCTTGCTTTCGCAGTTCCTCTGAATCTTGCCGCATCAGGCTGTGATGTCTCGGGAGTCACAAAATAATCAAATTGCCCGTCCTGGGTATCGTATCTAAACTGATAACCGCTTTCCAGCTTTCCGTTACCAATATTTACTGTATAGTCCAGTTTAAAACGGTACCCGTTGATAGGGTTTTGATATGGATTATAGACATATTGAATAGTATCTGCCGTATTGGGATACTTCAGATTCCGGTTCTTGGTATTGCCGAAAAGATCAGCATTTTCGTAAAGAAAGGATGCGGTCAGGCTTGATTGATTAGCGAATGTATGTGTATAATCAAAATTTCCTAAACTAAAATTCCCTTCTTTGGTCTGTAAATTTGAATTGTAGTAAGTTGTACCTTTTATTAAAGCATCTGTAGACAAGTCAGAGGTAGTATTGTTGTATAGCAGATTTGCCAGCCGGGCCTGATAGCGTTTGCCGCTAAAAAAGCCTAGAGAAAATGAATTGCTCTTATCAGCGGAATAAACAGCGGAAAGCCTGCCTGCGTAATTGTATTTATCAAAGCTTCTCTCTCCGTTGGAAGGAAAACGAGTGATCGTATTGTTGTCAAAATTCTTTGTAAAAACATCGCCTTCCCGGTAACCGGAATTATCATTTCTAAGATAGTTACCTCCGACTGACACATCCCATTTGCCTTTTCTAAAATTAAGGGTCAGGTCTCCACCAAAACGTTTTGGTTTTTCCAGGTTATCGTAATCTGTAGTACTTGGAAGGCCACCCTGAGCATTTGCAGATAAGGTCAAACCATCGCTAGCACCTCTTTTTGTAATGATATTTATTATGCCAGCTTTACCATCAGGATCGTATTTGGCAGATGGAGAGGTGATTAATTCTATATTTTCCAGACTATTTGCAGGTAACTGGCTTAAGACCGTTTGCGCATCTGTAAGTACAGGTTTCCCATTTACCAAAACTAAAAACCCAGAAGAGCCTCTTACACTAATCTGTCCTTCCCCATTTACCGAAACAGATGGAAGGTTCTTCAACACATCAATCGCTGAACCACCTTTTGCACTCTCAAACTGATCTGCACGGTAGGATTGCTTATCAATTTTATTTGTTGCGTTCAGCCTTTCACCGGTTACATTTACCGAATTAAGCATTTCTGAGCCAGGACTTAAAACTATGTTACCCATATCGGCATGTTGTGATGCAGCCAGATTGATCATGGGCGAAAATTTATTCTTATAACCAATAAATACATATTTAAGGATATATGATCCAGGCTGTAATTTTGTGAACGCAAAAGAACCATTGCTTTTGGTAACGATACCTGTAACAACTGTTGAGTCGTTCTTTAATAGTGCTATACTTGCAAATTCAAGAGGCTGATTATTCTGTTGGTCTTTCAAAACACCTTTGATGGAGGAATTTTGGGCTAGTGCCACTTGTGATAGCAAAAAGGGAACTGCAATTAAAATAGATTTTAAAAATTTCATGCGGGTTTATGAGAAACTATATATAAAAACAGATGATTATAATACTTTGAAACATTTTATCACTGGTTTTTCAAAATACTGATTAACGATATACGAAACACAAACCATAATATTCTGCAAAGGCTCCATTGTTGAAATCGATTACTAATGTTGAAGGTAATAAAACAAAACTACTCAACAAACTTCGATATCCGCAGAATTGACGCAAGTTATTTTCTTATCCTGCCCCATTCACTTACTTATCCGCGGCCTGTAAAGCCATAGTTAACCATCCTTTCCGCATTGGTGCTATATAAGGAGTTAATAAAAGTGGGCAGGAACCTGAAAGGGTCGTGGACATAACTGGGCACTTTTTGAACCATTTCTTGTCTGATTTGCGTTTAATTACCGATTTATTGTTTTTGCATGTCCCCGCTTTACGATAAAATTCGACATTGGCAAATAAGACTTATCGTAACAAATGTGTTAATTCGGTGTCTTAACATTATGATAATCTTTAATAAATTCATAAAGAAATATCAAGAAACTACGATTCTTGATATACAGGAACTGAGTTTAAATGAAGGCATATATTGGCTTAAAGGCGCGAATGGCTCAGGAAAAAGTACCTTACTGAAATCTTTAGCCGGTATTTTACACTTTGAAGGCGATGTTTTGCTGAACAAACTAATCAGTGTAAAAAAACATAAGCGTGATTACCGCAGGTTAGTGAACTTCGCCGAAGCGGAACCGATCTTTCCTGAGTTTCTTACCGGAAAAGAGTTGATTGATATGTTCGCTGAAGCAAAAGGTGGAACAAAACAACAAAAGGTATTTTACACCCAGACAATTGGACTTCAACCATATTTAGATCAGCCTTTAGGCAC
Source organism: uncultured Pedobacter sp. (assembly GCA_965650095.1). Lineage (GTDB taxonomy): Bacteria > Bacteroidota > Bacteroidia > Sphingobacteriales > Sphingobacteriaceae > Pedobacter. The sequence goes on from CBFGNP010000265.1 coordinate 6,155, forward strand.
TTACTCCAGCGGTATGTTGAAAAAACTTTCGTTGATATTGGCTTTTATGGGCAAACCAAGACTCATTTTATTGGATGAACCATTGATCACAATAGATTTAAATTCCCTGGAAGTTCTGTACACCTGGATTATTGAACAACACCAATCAGAAGGCACTAGTTTCATCCTTGCTTCACACCAGTCCTTGGATGGTTCAGGTATTCCAGTGGATGCTGT
>CBFGNP010000266.1:0-6370 GCA_965650095.1 uncultured Pedobacter sp.
TTCAAAATATAAAAATTAAAAGCCCATATTTATGCATTGAACCGAACATGTTTTCTCATGGGAGTTCTTTTCAAGAAACAATATAAAAAGATGCAGTACCGGCAAATATTAGATCAGCTTCGTGCCCATGTAGCAAGCCTTTTTCAAGCTCACAAGGATGAGCGCTTTATTTATCACAACTTACACCATACGGAACAGGTAGTTGAAAATACAGTAAGAATAGCCAATCATTATCAGTTGTCTGATCGCGATTTTTTTATTGTAGTCGCTGGCAGCTGGTTTCATGATATGGGTTATTTGTTCGATTATAGTCAGCATGAAGCCAGGGGGGAAAGCATAGCAAGGGCCTTTTTAGAAGAGAAAGAAGTTGACCCCGGAGTGATCGATCAGATCAGCGGTTGTATCCTGGCGACAAAAATGCCTCAAAGCCCTGTGGGCTTGCTGCAAGAAATTGTTTGCGATGCAGATCTCTATCACCTGGGCAGCGATAGCTTTAAACAGAAAAATAAACTGATGCGGAAAGAGGCCGAGGCATTTTGTAATAGGGAAATTGATAAGAATGTATGGAGGACTAAAACCATCGCACTTTTCAAGGCGCATCATTATCACACAGATTTTTGCCGGAATTTACTAAATAATAAAAAAGCACAGAACCTTGCCGAGATGGAAGATAAGCTAGTCACCCAAACAGACGTCGGGACCACAGTAGTTTCAAAGAAAGAAAAAAATAAAAAGAGTGATAAACCTGAAAGGGGAGTCGAAACCATGTTCAGAATCTCCTCAACCAATCATCAGCGATTGAGCGATATGGCCGATAACAAAGCACATATCATGATCTCCACCAATTCAATCATACTGTCGGTTATTTTGAGTTTACTCTTGCGCAAGCTGGAAGATAACCCACATCTGATTATACCTACCTTGCTTTTACTGATCATCTGCGTCGTTACCATGGTCTTTTCCATCCTGGCAACCAGGCCCTCCATTCCGGAAGGCATCTTCACACCGGAAGATATTGACGAAAAGCGGGTGAACCTGCTCTTCTTTGGAAATTTCTACCGCATGAGCCTCAAGGATTATCAGGGCGGAATGCTCAAGATGATGGACGACCGCGATTTTCTTTACGGCAGTTTGATAAAAGATGTATATGCCCAGGGCGTTGTACTTGGTCGTAAATACCGCTTGTTAAGAGTAGCTTATAACGTATTTATGTTTGGTATCGTCGCTGCGGTTCTGGCTTTCATTATCGCTTCGGCAATAGTAACCATGTAAAGATCTATGGAAGAAACTGTTTTTTTTAACAGGGATCTAAGCTGGCTAAGTTTCAATGAACGTGTCCTTTTAGAAGCAGATAAATTGACCGTTCCTTTGCTGGAACGTATTAGGTTTCTGTCCATATATTCTTCAAATCTGGATGAATTTTATCGGGTTAGAATGCCGGTCTTAATGGCTATAGATGAACATGGGAAGGAAACTGACGAAGCCGGAAATTGTGATCTGGCTAAAGCGGAGATTGACAGACAACAACAAAAATTCGGAACTGTTATCACAGCGCAGATCGTTCCTGAGCTGGCAAAGCATCACATTTACTGGATCTACAATAAACCTGTTCCTGGAAATATATCAGCCCAGGTTGCTCATGTTTTTTTTACAGAGGTGCTCGCATATATTCATTCTGTTTGCATAGATGATGATCTGTCCGGTTTTTTTGCAGAGAATAATAAGTTGTATCAGCTGGTTATCCTGGAAAATCAAGCCGGAGTGGAACGATTAGAGCTGATCAACATCCCATCTGACAGCATCCGACGCCTCTATCTCTTAAAGGATGACAACCATGAATATGTTGTCTTTTTGGAAGACATCATTAAACACAATATTGCTTATCTGTTTCCCCTGGATGTGATAAAAGGGGTGTTTAACCTGAAGATCACCAGAGATGCAGCACTTAAAATTGAAAACGGGTATGGCGAGGATATCGCTGCTTCGCTTGAGCGTCAGCTCGAAACACGTGACTTCGGATTTGCGACCCGTGTTTTGTGCGTACCTGGCATTCCACTCAGAAGCCTGTATTACATTATTTATGCGTGAAACCTTCAAAAAGCCTCGATAGTTGCAGGTGGTGCCTATCATAATTTGAAAGACCTTAGCGGATTTCCGCTTAGCGCTCCTGTATTCAGCTATCCTAAATGGCCGGCTATTGCAGCTATTCAGATCAGTGAAAAAGAAACCCTGTTTGAGCTCATTTTAAAGAAAGATCTGTTGATCAATGTTCCATACCAGAGTTACGATCCGGTACTTCGTTTTTTTAATGAAGCAGCAAATGATCACTATGTGGCGGAAATATATACCACACTTTATCGTGTAGCCGATGATTCCAGGATTGTCAGCGCGCTGATGACGGCGGCCAGGAACGGGAAGAAAGTGGTGGTGATGGTCGAGCTAAAGGCCCGGTTTGACGAGGCGAATAACATCAAGTGGGCAAAAAAAATGAAGGGCGCGGGTGTAAAGATCGTTTACAGCAACATAGACCTGAAAGTGCATGCAAAAGTTGCCCTCGTAAAAAGACACCTGAGTGGAAAGGACGAGTACCTTGGGTTACTGGCAACCGGGAACCTGAATGAGCGCACCGCCAGGTTTTATACGGATCAGGTGCTGCTGACTGCCCATCAGCCGATGTTGAAGGAACTGGAAGCTTTATTTGGATTTCTAAGCAAAAGTAAAAAAGCGCCGGCTGCAGATGATATGATTAACTTTCAGCACCTGCTCGTAGCTCAGTTTAATCTGCAACAGGGATTTTTAGACTTAATTGAAAGGGAAATTGATCATGCTACAAAGGGCCGGCCCAGTGGTATTACCATAAAGTTAAATAACCTGGAAGAAAGGACGCTGATCACTAAGTTGTATAAAGCCTCCCAGGCTGGCGTAAAAATCAGGCTCATCATTCGTGGGATATGTTGCCTGATTCCAGGTAGAAAAGGTCTCAGCGAAAACATCAGTGTAACCAGAATTGTCGATCGCTATCTGGAGCATGGCAGAATATTTGTGTTCGAGAACAATGGGGCACAGGAAGTTTTTATGGGCTCCGCAGACTGGATGAACCGTAACATTTACAGCAGAATAGAGGTCTGTTTTCCTATTTATTCCCCTGAATTGAAAGAATTACTGATCAAAATCATTAACTTACAGCTGAATGATAATGTTCAGGAGTCAATTTATCTATTTTTGCAAAACAAAACTTAAACCAGATTCGCTTATGAGAAGATTTTACATGAACTTCCTATACTTCACTGCTCTCCCAGGTATTTTTGGAATAAGTGCATGTAAAAATCCGCGTAATACCTACACAAGCCCTAAAGGTTACGATTTTACTAAACCCGATAAATTTAATATGCCATCCAGTTTACTGGAGATATCTGGTATTGCCTTCTATAAATATAATAGTGACACCATTTATAGCATACAGGATGAGGACGGTAAGTTATTCAGCCAAAAATGGGACGTTAAAAAGCAACATAACATGAAATTTGCCCGTAGGGGGGATTTCGAAGACCTCGCCATCTTTAACGAAATGGTCTTTGTGCTCAAAAGCAATGGTACCTTATATTCTTTCCCATTTGCTGAAGCCGTTAAGAATGAATCAGAACAGGTCAGGGAAAGAAAACATCTCCTCCCAAAAGGAGAGTATGAGGCTTTATATGCGGATACCGCGACCAATAAGCTTTATATTTTATGTAAAAGTTGCACTGAAGATAAAAAGACGAAACAGCTTAGCGGCTATGTGCTTAATTATACGCCTGGAATTGACAGCCTGGTTGCCGCTGGTAATTTCAAGCTGGATCTGAAACAGATCAAAGCTGTTAATCCTAAGCTTAAATCGAGCCTGAACCCTTCAGCCCTAACCCGGAATCTTAAAACCAACGAATGGTATATACTTTCATCTGCCAATAAGGTTTTACTGGTTGCTGATTCGAATTGGAAGATTAAAGAGGCACACCGCCTGAATTCCTCCAGATTTAACCAACCCGAGGGCCTTGCTTTCGATAAAGATCAGAGCCTTTATATATCTAATGAAGGAGATGAAATTAACGATGGTAATATCATAAAATTCAGGTATTTGCCTGCTACCAAGAAATAATTACCCTGTTTTTACCGATTATACCGAAACAGGTAGTAAATTTGAAAACCTAACTGCCTGGCTTCCCTAACAAAACATATCAATGCAAGCAATAACGCTAGATCTAAATAAGAGTATAAATGAATCAGGAAAACACCTTGTCGGTGCTGATATCAAACTCTCTTTGCGGCCTTTTATTGAATATGTGGAAAGGAAGATCGAGGACGAGAAAACCGTAAAGGTTAACTTTTATAAGTATATACTTGGCCAGTTTAGTGCATACCCTGAACTTAGAAAGCCCATTCTTCCTGAAAATGCAGGACACTATACAGAGCTTTTTGAGTTGATCTATACCGCTTTGTCGCCCATTATAAACGAAGAGAAACAACAATATTGGGCAATAAGTACACCCATTTCTCCATGCTTCCATTACGGTACTGATGCTTTTTACAGCGTTTTGATGGATTCCTCAAAATGCAGCCTCAAGGCCGACCTCAGTCTACCCTCTAAAAAGGAAATGGAAAAGAACCTCTTGTCTGCGTTCTATAACATCATAATGGAGCGGTTTTATAACTTTTCATTAACAGGCAGTCAGCTGATTATACATTCCATTATAGACCCGGATACCCATTTACTGAAATACTACCGGTTAAATGTAGACACCCGTTTTCTTGACATCACAACAAGCGTTAAGCTCCCTGAATATAATTTAAAGGATGTTAAGGATTATATCAAGGATGAAAGAAATACATTAAAGGTGCTGGCCAAACTTATTCCGCCCCAGATGTTTAAGATAGAGGGCATCTCAATAGTCACGCTGACAGATGTAACGGCAGAATACGCATTGGAGACGGTGAAAAATCTGGTCATTGAACATAATGAATCCCAGCAGGGGCTGCATACTAAAGAAATTGCAACTGCACTGAAAACCCTTGTTGGAACGGATCTTATTGACTTTGGTATGGTTCCTTACATCAAGCTCAATAACAAAGTACAGATCAATGAACTTTCAGGCTTTAACAGCATCTTAGTTCAGCTGGCCAGAGAAGAGGGAATATATGACAGCGAGCATGGAAATCTGATCGAAGATTACATAGAACAGCCCCGTACCTTGATATTTCCGGAGGTATCGGAAGAAGATCAGCTTAAATATCCTATGTTGAGGTTATTGGGACAGGAAGGGATTAAATCTTATGCGCTTTTTCCGCTGTATTACAATGCACGCCTTGTCGGCTGCCTTGAGCTGTACACCAAAGATGCGAGCCAGTTTAACGGAAACACCCTCAGTAAAATAGAAGCGGCTTTCCCTTTACTCGCCCAATTGTTTCAGAATGTGATCGCAGATTTTAATAACGAGATCCAGGACGTGATCATGGACAAATTTACGGCTTTACAACCTTCTGTGCAGTGGCGTTTTCATGAAGCAGCCTATAGTTATATACAGTCGGGCGCAAGAGATCGGAATTTTCCGATTGAGCCAGTTTTTTTTAAAGATGTATATCCGCTATATGGCGCAATCGATATCAGGAACTCAAGCATTCAGCGCAACGCAGCAATCAGAAGGGACTTATATGCACATTTTGAGATTCTTGAAAATACCTTGAATACCGTAAGGGCAAAAGCCACCTTATGCACTGAAAATGAACTTCCACATGGCAGATCGATTTGGAGCAATAAGCTTGATGAATTGTCAGACCGGGAGATCTTTAAAACGGAAGATTATCTGCTGAGACAGATACCTGTTGCCCTACGGCATTTAACAGAGACCTATCCCGAAGTTGGCGACATTGTAGATGCTTATTTTAAATTAACAGGTGATAAAGGAAAGGTTCTTGAAAACAGGGAACGCTATGAGAAAAGTATGCAAATGATCAATGTGGCAGTAACCAGGCACCTTGACGAATTTAATGCTGAATTACAAAGCATTTATCCTTGTTATTTCGAGAAATTCCGGACTGACGGCGTTGAGTTTGATCTTTACCTCGGACAGTCCATTGCTCCGGGAATTCCTTTTCCTCCAACCATAGTTCATGATTTCAGGTTAAGACAATTGCGTGTCCTTGCTGAAATTGCTCGTACAACAAACAATCTTGGACCTTATTTTTCGATTCCTTTAGAAACTACACAACTGATCTTCGTGTATGAAAAACAGATAGACATCAGTTTCAGGATCGACGAACAACGGTTTGATGTAGAAGGTAGTTACAATATCCGCTACCAGATCATTAAAAAAAGAATCGACAAGGTAAATATTAA
>CBFGNP010000267.1:0-6358 GCA_965650095.1 uncultured Pedobacter sp.
AAGGATCTCAATTATTTAAAGTAAAAGGCAAATATTATTTATTTAATATTTGCGCACCACGCGGTGGAATGCGAACTGTACTTATACATAGGGCAGATAATATCAACGGCCCTTGGGAAGGAAAAGTTGGCTTACAGGATAGAGGAATTGCTCAAGGAGGATTGATCAACACGCCTGATGGACGTTGGTTCTCTTATCTTTTCCGCGATTATGCTGCTGTTGGCCGCGTTCCTTATCTCGTTCCTGTAAAGTGGGAAGATGGATGGCCTGTATTAGGAGAAAATGGTAAAGTCCCGGAACAGCTAGACCTGCCGGCCAGTAAAGGTTTAATTCCAGGCATTGTTTCTTCTGATGAGTTTACCCGTAAAAAAGGCGAACCTGCTTTGCCGCTGGCTTGGCAATGGAATCATAATCCGGATAATGCGCTGTGGTCTGTAACTGAAAGAAAAGGATTTTTGCGCCTCAAAACAGGAAGAATCGACACTGATTTTCTTCAGGCCAGAAACACACTTACACAACGCACTGTTGGTCCAACCAGCTCAGCTTCTGTTGCCCTTGATGTTTCCAAAATGAAAGACGGCGATTTTGCCGGATTCTCAGCTTTCCAAAAAAAGTATGGATCAGTGGGCGTTAAAATTGACGCGGGTCAAAAGTCGATAGTAATGATCACTAATGATAATGATAAACCTGTTGAAGTAAAGCGAATTCCATTGGATCAAGACCAAATTTACTTCAGAATCGATTGCGATTTTACCGGCAAGAACGATGAAGCTAATAACCTTTACACGCTTAATGGGAAAGATGAAGCTAGTTTCTTTTACAGTCTTGATGGAAAAGTTTGGAAACCAATAGGGCAACCTTTGAAGATGAAATACGACATTCCGCATTTTATGGGCTATCGTTTTGCTTTGTTTAATTATGCAACTAAAAACATTGGAGGTTATGCAGACTTTGATTACTTCCATATCAATAACAAGTGATTATAGTACAGCTGATATATATATATAATTAATGGATCTTTTCGGAAATATAAAAATTAGAGGACAACATTACATCTTAGTACTGTTGATACTTACACTGCTTACTTCATTTTGCAAAAAAAAGGAGGATGTTCAGTCTCAGCTCAGCGTTTCTTTACCTGAAGTAAGTGCCTTATATCCATCGTATAATACATCGCCAAAAGCACCAGATCCAACGGGTATGGGCAGTACGGCTGTGCAACTGGCTTCCAAAATGAACTTGGGCATAAACATCGGTAATACAATGGAATCGCCAGGGGGTGAAAGTGGCTGGGGTAATCCCCAGATTACCGAATCGTACGTGAAATTTGTAAAACAGACAGGTTTTAATGCAATACGGATTCCCTGCGCCTGGGACTGGAAACATTTGAGTGATCGATCAAAAGCTACAATTGATCCTGCATGGCTTAACAGGGTAAAAGAAGTGGTTAAATATTGTGTAGATAATGATATATATGTGCTGCTGAATATCCACTGGGACAATGGTTGGCTGGATCACAATATCAACAGCGTTAAGAAAGACTCCGTTAATGCCAAGCAGAAAGCATTATGGGAACAGATTGCTACAACGATGAGGGATTTTGATGAACACCTGATGTTTGCGAGTGCGAACGAACCCCCAGCGGAAAATGCTGAACAGATGGCAATACTAAACGGCTATCACCAAACATTTATTAATGCTGTAAGGTCTACAGGTGGAAAGAACAGTTATAGGGTGCTGGTTGTTCAGGGGCCTGGCACTGATTTCGAAAAAACCAATAATCTGATGAACACCCTTCCAACAGATCAGGTACCTAACCGGATGATGGTTGAAGTGCATAACTATACCCCATCTCAATTTACAATATTGATGGATGGTGATGCCAGCTGGGGTAAAATGTTCTACTACTGGGGAACGGGACATCATTCGGTTACCGATCCGGGCCGAAATGCAACCTGGGGTGAAGAAAGTGAACTATCAAGATTGTATGCTCTGATGAAAGCCAAGTTTGTCGATAAAGGCATCCCTGTAATCATGGGTGAATATGCAGCTTTTCGGAGAAAAAACCCTAAGTATCTGCCTTCAGACATGGCAAAACACAATGATGCAGTTGACTACTGGACAGCTTACTCAACCCAACAGGCCATTAAATTTGGTCTTAAGCCCTTCTTTTGGGAACAAGGTACTGTTTTAGACCGCAGAAACAATAAAGTTCTTGATCAGCGTATCGTAGATGCGCTGATTACAGGTGCTAAGTAAAGAATGGCAACTGGAGATAAATGCCTATACCTAAAACTATTTGCCCAGTTGTTTTAAACAAATAATTGCTTAATTCTAATCAATATATAAACTTAAAAAACAAATTAACATGAAAAAAATCACATTATTATTTTTTGCGCTACTAACAGGGATGTTAGCAAATGCACAGGAAACGCTGTATTCTGAAAATTTTGAATCAAATGTTACCATCCTTGGTGATGGTCAAATGCATACATTTAAACCATCTACAAAGGCAGGAACATGGAGTGGTAAAATAGATCTAAAAACTGCTGGCGATGCCAATATAAATTTGCGCCAAGGGTGGGGTGAGCAATATAATTTGAAAATAGAATCTAAAGGTGCTGCTGTTACCATACCTGATATCAATGTGGCTGGTTTTACAGATTTAAATCTGTCTTATGATTTTGTTGTTGAAGATTCAGGAGATGCTGTAAAACCAAAAATTGAAGCAAGTGTTGATGGCGGTGCTTCTTGGGTAACGCTACCTACAGTTGCTAGTGGTGGAGGGTGGTATAAAGAAACAAAATTGGTTGCTTTGCCTTCAGGAAATTATAAAACAATAAGCCTTAGAGTAAATCCGAATACGGTTAGTGCTAATGCGATAATGTTTGATAATTTTATAATTACTGGAAAGAAGCAGTAAGCCTGACGACTGAATCGAACCAATCATGTGACAATTCAATTAAGGTTTATCCAATTCCTATTTGTTAACGAATTTAAAGGTGAAGCTGTAAATTCAGATCAACCATTCCGTGTTTCCATCTTTGATGAACCTGGAAGAAAAGTAGAGACAATAAAATCATTGTCTTCAAGCCAATTGACAATAGGATCTTTATTGAAATCAATGATTGTATAAATTACTCAAAATCATTTAAGATGGTTAAAAAATAAATAATTGAATTTTTTGTATGGAGCCAGCGTGAAAATGCTGCTGGCTCCATTTCTTATAAGGTTTATTATTTAAATAGTTCTGATAACGAGAATCTGAAAGCAACGAATAAATACTATTTTTTAATCCACGGTTCTTCATGGATCGTAGATTTTGGTAAATATAAATCTCCCGCCAGATGGAAGTTTAGCTATTGATGGATCGAATGCCTCTATCTCGGGGAGAATAACAATACACACAAATAATGAGAATACAGATACAAGCCTGGTTTATATTTTTTATGCTGTTCTTTTTTATCCAGAATGGGCATGCTCAGATTACGCTGCCAAGAGTGTTTGGAGATAGCATGATTTTACAGCGAGGTATTAAAATTCCCGTTTGGGGAAACTCAGCACCTGGTACACATATCACAGCTGAGCTCGGGAAATCCCGAGCTACAGCAATAGCAGATCATTCAGGGAAATGGAAGCTTCTCTTTCCGGTATTAAAAGCAGGGGGGCCATACGAACTCAAAATTTCTGAAACAGGAAAACCAAATGCCGAAATTAAACTGAAAGGAATCCTTATCGGCGATGTATGGCTGGCTTCCGGGCAATCCAATATGGAATGGTCGGTACAGCAGTCTCAGGATGCTACCAGGGAAATTGCAAATGCCGATTTTTCACAAATACGTTTCCTTCAGGTAGCGCACGACAAAAAAATAACACCACAATCTGATATTCTAGATGGAAAATGGGAGGTTTGTAATCCTTCAAATGTGCAACAGTTCTCTGCTGTAGCCTACTATTTTGCCCGAAAAATACACAAAGATCAACATGTTCCCATTGGCATTATACAAAGCACCTGGGGAGGTACGCCGATAGAATCGTGGACAAGCCGGGAGCAATTGCTGACTTCACCGATTACCCAAGCAAATATAACCGCCAACGATACACTAAGTGAACAAAGTTTTGTAAATGATAGCCTTAATCTGATCCGTTTCTGGGAAATTGTATATCAACCGCAAAATAATACAGATAAAATAATACCGGCAATCAGATATGATGATTCGGGCTGGCCGACAGTAGAAATGCCCCGGCTGATCAAAGATTTTGGTATTGGCCCATATGAAGGGATGGTATGGCTGCGTAAAAAGATAACCTTGCCAGAATCCTTTTTCGGAAAAGATTTAACCCTGCACATAGGGCACCCGGAGATGAACTATTCAATGTATTTTAATGGCGAAGAAATCTGTAAAACCATATGGAACAGTGATCCGAAACAATCCTATACTATTCCTGCTAAATTAATTAGAAAAGGCGAAAATACGATTAGCCTCAGGATAGCAATGTTGTGGGGCGGCGGTGGCTTAAATCCTCCTGCAGAGGGAATTAATATCACTGATGGTGCTGTTAAAGTTTCCTTAGCGGGGAAATGGCGGTACCAAAAAGACCTTGAACCAGGATTGCCCAAAATAAACAATTATCAAAATTATCCCTCATTGCTGTTCAATGCAATGATCAACCCGGTTATTCCTTTTGGCATCAAAGGATTTCTCTGGTACCAGGGCGAAGCCAATGAGGCTGAGGCCTATAACTACCGAAAGTTATTTCCCATGCTGATCAATGATTGGCGAAAACGCTGGCAGCAGGGCGATCTACCATTTCTGTATGTTCAGCTCACAAATTTCAAAAAAACAAAGCCGCTTCCTTCCGAAAGTGAATGGGCCGAACTAAGGGAAGCCCAAACGTTAACATTATCGCAACCCAATACTGGTATGGCCTGCATCATTGATATCGGTGAAGCAGATAATATCCATCCAAAGAACAAACAGGAGGTTGGCCGGCGCCTAGCATTAAATGCCAATAAACTGGTGTACAAACAAAACGTTACAGCATCGGGCCCTTTGTATAAAAGTTACCGGAAAGAAAAAAACCGGATCTACATCAGTTTTGCCAATGATTCAGCTGGCCTTCGAACCAAAGATGCCAAAGAAATAACAGGATTCTCAATAGCGGGTAACGATCAACAGTTTTACTGGGCGAAAGCCACCATAAAGGGAAAATATGTGGTGGTTTATGCTGATCAGGTGCAGGATCCGCAAGTTGTACGTTATGCCTGGGCCGATAATCCGGAATGTAACCTGATAAATTTCGAAGGTCTGCCTGCCATCCCTTTCAGAACAGATAATTGGAAAGGAATTACACAAAAATAATAAATGATCAGGCCTAAAATTACAGGTTAATAATACTTTTTACACCTAATAATATGAATAAATTTATAATCACAATTTTTTTGCTGCAGTTTAGCATTTGTGCAACAGCGCAATACCAGGTAGCTCAGAACCCGAAGACCCCGGGCTTCTATACGAATCCAATTTTCGCAGGGGATTATCCCGACCCTAGTATATTACGCGATGGGGATAATTATTACATGGTCCATTCATCTTTCGAATATTATCCAGGTTTATTGATCTGGCATTCAAAAGATCTGATCAACTGGAAACCGGTAACCCACGCCCTGCACAAAAAAGTAGGTTCAGTGTATGCACCTGATCTGGTGAAGTATAAAAATAAGTTTTATATCTATTTCCCAGCAAACGGTACCAATTATGTGGTCACAGCAGATTCGATCGGTGGTAAATGGAGTGAACCGGTTGATTTGAAAATCGGCAATATTGACCCGGGACATATTACAGATGAGCAGGGCAAAAGATATTTATTCTTCAGTGACGGCGGATTTGTGCCTCTGGCTGATGATGGTCTTTCCACCACAGGAAACCAAAAGAGTTCGTACAAAGGTTGGCCCATCCCTAGACACTGGTCTATTGAGTGTTTTTGCCTGGAAGGTCCTAAATTGATAAAAAGGGGAGAATACTACTATATTACTGTGGCCGAAGGCGGAACAGCAGGTCCAATAACCGGGCATATGGTCGTATCAGCACGATCTAAATCCTTATCCGGTCCATGGGAAAATTCTCCCTATAATCCGATTGTAAGAACAACAGAAAAATCTGAAAAATGGAGATCAAAAGGGCATGCTACCATTATTGATGATGTGAAAGGAAACTGGTGGATGGTGTTTCACGCTTATGAAAAAGACTATTACAATAAAGGCCGCCAAACAATGCTTCTGCCTATAGAATGGACAAAAGACGGATGGTACAAAGTACCAACAGGTATAATCGACAGTAAACCGATCAGAAAGCCA
>CBFGNP010000268.1:0-6340 GCA_965650095.1 uncultured Pedobacter sp.
AGTTGCCATCAGCGCTACTAAATCCATGACAGGTCACCTCCTGGGTGGTGCAGGTGCAATAGAAAGTATCATCAGTATTATGTCAGTAAAACATGACATTATTCCGGGTACGATCAATACGAAAGAGCTGGATCCGGAGATCCCTGAAGGTTTGAACATTATCCTGGGCAAGTCGGTTAAACAGCCGGTTCACTATGTACTGAATAATACTTTTGGTTTTGGTGGACATACTGCAACTTCCATATTTAAGAAATACACCGCTGAATAGCATTTAGCGAAATGGGTAATGGGCGCGGGTGTTTTTAAAAAAATAACCGGGCCCATTATTGTGTCAGATCGTCTTTATACCAAAGCCCGAAACGGACTTTTGTTCCCATAAAAATATAATTTAACTTGGCCTTATGAATATAGAATTCAATAAAAATGAGGATATAAACAAGCAGTTGGTTTACGAACTGAAAACCAGGATTAAGCAGATTTATAAAGGTGGTGGGGACAAGAGTGCGGCCAGGCAAAAGGTGAAAGGAAAGCTGCTGGCAAGGGAGCGTATTGCTTACCTAATTGATAAGGAAAGCGAGTTTTTAGAGATCGCTGCTTTTGCCGCTGATGATATGTATGTGGATCAGGGCGGCTGTCCATCGGCAGGAGTTGTATGCGGCATTGGTTATGTGTCCGGCAGGCAATGTATGATTGTCGCGAATGATGCAACGGTTAAGGCTGGCGCGTGGTTCCCTATGACCGCCAAAAAGAATTTAAGGGCACAGGAGATTGCGATGGAGAACAGGCTGCCTGTCATCTATTTGGTGGATAGCGCGGGTGTTTATCTGCCTATGCAGGATGAAATTTTTCCAGACAAGGAGCATTTCGGGCGAATGTTCAGAAACAATGCGCTGATGTCTTCCGATGGTATAGTACAGATCTCGGCGATCATGGGGTCCTGTGTTGCAGGTGGAGCTTATCTGCCCATTATGAGTGATGAGGCAATGATTGTGGAAGGCACAGGTTCCGTATTTCTGGCTGGATCGTACCTGGTTAAATCAGCTATCGGAGAAGAGGTAGATAATGAAACACTTGGCGGAGCGACTACACATTGTGAAATATCAGGTGTAACCGACTATAAGCAGCCCAACGATCAGACTTGTTTAGACAGCATACGTAATATCATGAGCAAATTGGGTGCGCCCCAGGTGGCCGGTTTTGATCGGATTAAACCGGTTTTACCCAAGTTAGATCCGGAAGAGATTTATGGTATACTGCCAGAAAACAGGGAGAAGCCTTATGACATGCTGGACATTATTCATCGTTTGGTAGACAATTCAGATTTCGAAGAGTACAAGAAATTATTCGGACAAAGTATCCTATGCGGCTTAGGCAGAATTGACGGCTGGGCCGTTGGGATTGTAGCCAATCAGCGTAAGGTCGTTAAATCCAAAAAAGGCGAGATGCAGTTTGGGGGGGTGATCTATTCCGACAGCGCAGACAAAGCAACCAGGTTCATCATGAACTGCAATCAGAAGAAGATTCCCCTTGTGTTTTTACAGGATGTGACCGGTTTTATGGTGGGCAGTCGCTCGGAACAAGGAGGTATTATAAAAGACGGAGCGAAAATGGTCAATGCGGTGGCAAATTCAGTGGTTCCAAAGTTTACCATTGTGATCGGCAATTCTTATGGCGCGGGCAATTATGCCATGTGTGGTAAAGCTTATGATCCGAGATTAATATTTGCCTGGCCGAGTGCTAAAATTGCGGTGATGGGTGGATCGCAGGCTGCAAAGGTATTGCTGCAGATTCAGGAGGCTTCACTTAAGGCAAAGGGAGAGGTCATTACTCCTGAAAAAGAAGCAGAGTTACTGAAAGAGATTACCGACAGGTATAACCACCAGACCACCCCTTATTATGCTGCGGCAAGATTATGGGTAGATGGGATAATTGATCCTAAAGATACCCGGAAAGTGATTTCTATGGGTATTGAGGCGGCCAATCAGTCGCCCATAAAAAAACAGTTTAACGTAGGTGTGATCCAGACCTGATTTCAATTATAATCTATATATCACAATGTTGCATTTGTTGCAACATTGCTATTTGCACATAGCGGGATAAAGCGTAATTTTGTTATAACAATGTTATAACAATCTAAAAATATATGTCACAAGAAATAGAACACGTTCAATGTTTGATTATCGGTTCAGGGCCTGCGGGGTATACGGCCGCAATTTATGCAGCGCGTGCGGATCTCAAACCAGTTATGTATACGGGTATGGAGCCGGGAGGTCAGCTTACCCAAACCACTGAAGTAGATAATTTTCCGGGTTATCCCTCAGGAATCACCGGTCCTGAGATGATGGAAGATTTCCGTAAACAAGCTGAGCGTTTTGGGACAGATATTCGTTTTGGCTATGTAAGTGCTGTTGATTTTTCTTCCTTACCTCATAAAGTTGTTGTCGATGAGATCAAAACAATTACAGCTGATACGGTAATTATTTCAACAGGAGCCACAGCTAAATGGTTAGGTCTTCCAAGTGAACAAAAATACAATGGTTTTGGAGTTTCTGCCTGTGCCGTTTGTGACGGTTTCTTTTTTAAAGGGCAGGATGTGGCTATAGTAGGTGCAGGCGATACTGCTGCCGAGGAAGCAACTTACCTGGCTAAACTTTGTAAAAAGGTTTATATGCTGGTTCGAAGAGACGAATTCAGGGCTTCTAAGGCGATGGTACACAGGGTGTTGAATACACCAAATATTGAAGTGATCTATAACACAGAAACTAAAGAAATATTAGGGAATGGGAAAAATGTGACCGGTGTCAGGGTGATAAATAATCAAACCGGTGCTGAAACTGACTTGCCTGTTGAAGGGTTCTTCGTGGCTATCGGTCACACGCCGAACACGGGTATCTTTAAAGGCTGGCTGGATATGGATGAAACCGGTTATCTGAAAACAATGCCGGGATCCACGCTCACGAATGTTGAAGGCGTTTTTGCCAGCGGCGACGTACAGGATAGTTATTACCGCCAGGCAGTTACTGCTGCGGGTTCAGGCTGTATGGCTGCACTTGATGCGGAACGTTATCTGGCAGCTAAAGAACATGATATGAAAACGGTATCTTAATTCATAAAAAAAAATAATTAGAGGCAGGATCATTTATTGGTTTTGCCTTTTTTTGTGTGCTGGTAATTAAGATTTTTTTAACTTAGGCATGAATTCAATCTAAATACCGACCATCATCATGAAAAAAGTACTTTCTATAATTTTATTGGCCTTCCTGTATGTCGATGCTTTTGCTCAAAGTGATATCAATATGGGAATAATTCCTGCTCCGGTATCTGTAAAGAAAGGTACAGGAACCTTTAAACTGGATAAAACCGTTGTTCTTGTTTCGAACGATGTAAAGAATGCGCAATCTGCTGATCTATTAAACGCATTTATTGTTTCCAAAGGAGGTTTTTCACTACGAGAGGTTAAAACGGCAACTACCGGTCAACGCAGTATAGTACTCAGTTCAGCTGGTGCTGATCAGTTACCTGCTGAAGGTTATAAAATAACGGTCAGCACTAAAAATATTACTATTACTGGTAAAGGCGCCGGTTTGTTTTATGGGGTGCAGTCTCTGATGCAGCTCATGCCGGAACAATTAAAGAGCGAGATTTTGGTCAATGTAGCAGAAATCAATGATTATCCGCGTTTTAAATACAGAGGGTTACATCTGGATGTAGGACGTCATATGTTCCCGGTGGCCTTTATTAAAAAATATATTGATCTGATGGCCCGTTATAAATTAAATAATTTTCACTGGCATTTAACTGAAGACCAGGGCTGGAGGATTGAGATCAAGAAATACCCCAAGCTAACGACTGTAGGTTCCAGCAGAAACGGAACAATCATTGGCCATCATCCTGGTGTGAACACAGATGGTGAAGTTTACAAAGGCTTTTATACACAAGATGAAGTTAAAGATATTGTAGCCTATGCCGCTGCCAGGTTTATCAATGTCATTCCTGAGATCGAATTGCCGGGTCATAGCTCTGCTGCTATTGCAGCGTATCCGGAATTAAGCTGTTTCCCGGACAAGGATACCGCCATCAGCGAAAATACCCCCTGGTCTGGTTCACGAAAAGGCAAACAGGTACAACAAACCTGGGGCGTTTTTGATGATGTATATGTGCCTACAGAAAATACGTTTAAATTTCTGGAAAATGTCCTTGATGAGGTCATTGCGCTTTTTCCCTCAAAATACATTCATATTGGGGGTGATGAAAGTCCGAAGGAATACTGGAAACAAAGTGAATTTTGTCAGAAGCTCATTAAGCAGCTTGGTTTAAAAGATGAACATGAGCTGCAGAGTTATTTCATTCAGCGGATTGAAAAATATATCAATTCTAAAGGACGCCGCATCATCGGCTGGGATGAGATCCTGGAGGGCGGCCTGGCACCAGATGCTACGGTCATGTCCTGGAGAGGAGAAAAAGGGGGGATTGCAGCTGCACAGCAGAAACATGAGGTGATTATGACCCCGAATGCTGGCGGTCTGTATTTTGATCATAAGCAATCAGAGTCAGCTGATGAGCCGACAAATATCGGTGGCCTGGCGCCTTATTCTAAATCGTATGCCTATGACCCTGTTCCTGCCATCCTAACCACAGATGAGCAGAAATATGTAATTGGTGTTCAGGCAAATGTGTGGACAGAATATATCGGGACACCCGAGAAAGTTGAGTATTTTATTCTGCCGAGATTGTTCTCTTTATCGGAAATTGCCTGGAGCCAGGTTAGCCGTAAGGACTTTAAGAATTTTTCAGAAGAGCGTTTGCCCTTACATCTTTCCAGGTTGGATAAAACAAATACAAATTACTGGGTGCCAACACCTCTTGGACAGGATCAGAAAATGTTAAATGGAGAGACATTTACTCTCAATCTAAAGGAGCCAATCCCTGGATCCCGAATTTATTATACTTTTGATTTGACACGTCCTTCCGAAATGGCAACTTTATATACTAAACCCATTAAAATTACGGTTGCTAAAGGGCAGAAGCAGGTTTTGAAAACGGTAGTTGTTACACCTTCCGGCAAACGAAGCGTCGTCACTGAGACCGTCTTAAATAATGGTGCTCCAGATGTAAATACTAAATAAGCTCAAAGATCCAGCTAACAGAAAATAAATGAAAGAGATAACGAATTTTATAAAGCATTCCCTGTTATTTTCAGGGCTGCTTTTAGTGTTTTCCTGCAGTAACAATAATAGTGAGAAAACGTCTTCCGTAAAACCAGAGGTTGTTGTGGCGGCTAAAGCATCGGGAGGGGCGTTCCCTTTTTATAAAGATATTAATGTGAAGCCCGGACTTAACTTTGAAGTGGTAAGCTGGGGCAAAGGTGTGGATAGTATCGGTGGGTATTTGATCCTGATGTCTGATTCTGTCAGAAACAACTATAATTCTTTTTCTGCTGAGCGCAAAGGAATTATGACTGACGCCTGGAACATGGATATGGACAATGATGGCAATCCTGAGATCTATATCGAGCTGCTTAGTAAGAAAAATGTACGGGACTTAAATGTTTATGAATACGCTGGCGGAGATTTCAGAAAGATCACTTTTCCTCCATTAAGCAGTAAGACAAAGAAAAGCTATGCGGGGAATGATAAATTTTTGATCAGGAATGGCGATCTGTTCCGTTCTTTTCCTCTGGTAAATCCAAAAGATACCACGATTAAGGCAGGCACTGCCAAAATTTTACAGTATCGTCTAAACGGTAATAGTTTCTCTGTTGATGAAGTAAAGGAAGAAAAATAACGATTGCTGTTTCAACAGTATTAAACCAGCCGGTTATTTCTGGCCACTTTTATCGCATCTGCCTTTGAATTTACATTTAATTTAAGGTAAATGTTTTTGATATGAGTTTTTACCGTCTCTGTTTCTATAAACAATTCAGTGGCAATCTGGGACCGGTCTTGTCCTCTTGTAATGAGGTTCAGGATCTGAGTTTCCCGTTTTGTAAGTGGAGAATCAGGGTTCTTCTGAAGAGAGGTGATCACTTTTTTGGCTACACCAGGGCTCATGGGCCCGCCGCCCTGCATCACGTCTTTAATGGCTTCGATTATTTTTGAAGCAGGTGTATTCTTTGTAAAATAGCCTGAAGCGCCATTTGCGAGCGCTTCGAGAATGATTTTTTCTGTTTCGTGGACCGTTAACATGATAATATACACCTGTGGAAGCAGCTTTTTTAATACCGGAAGTGCATCTATACCATTGGTGCCAGGCATTTGTATATCGAGAATAATTACGTCGGGGTTGTCTTTTATGATTTTATATTTTGCAGCATCAAAAGATGGATAAGTGTTAATAACCA
>CBFGNP010000269.1:0-6287 GCA_965650095.1 uncultured Pedobacter sp.
TACCTTAAAGAGATGATAATGCTGCTTTTTGGCGGACAGAGTTCGGCTAAAGGAGTAAGTTCCTTCCAGGCTTTTGCCATCGCCATATCGGGCCGGATCGGCACAGGGAATATTGCCGGGGTGGCCACAGCCATTGCTATGGGTGGTCCCGGAGCTGTATTCTGGATGTGGCTGATTGCATTTTTGGGTAGTGCCTCGGCTTTTATTGAAGCTACATTAGGACAGATCTACAAACAGGTAAACAATGGACAATACCGGGGTGGCCCGGCCTTTTACATTGAAAAAGGATTGGGCATAAAATGGTATGCAGTGGTATTTGCCATAGCCACTATACTAAGCACTGCTTTGTTTTTACCAGGCGTACAAAGTAACAGTATTGCCTTGAGCATGAACAACGCATTCCAGATGCCCGTCGCTTATACCGGAATAGCAGTAGCCATCCTACTCGGAATGATCATATTTGGTGGGGTAAAACGGATTGGCAAAGTCGCTGAAATTGTAGTTCCTTTTATGGCCGGGGCTTATATCCTGATGGCCATCATCATCATGTTCATGCACATCCATCAAATCCCGTCGGTATTGATGCTCATCATCAAATCGGCCTTTAAACTTGAGCCCGCCTTTGCGGGTATATTTGGAATGGCAGTGGCATGGGGTGTAAAACGTGGTATTTATTCTAATGAGGCAGGTCAGGGAACCGCTCCACATGCAGCCGCAGCAGCTGAAGTGAGCCATCCGGTAAAGCAAGGTCTGGTACAAGCATTTTCCGTATACGTAGATACTTTATTTGTATGTACGGCAACCGCTTTTATGATCCTGTTTACCAGCAAATACAATGTAATCAATCCTGACGGAGGATTTATCGTTGAAAACCTGCGAGGCGCCAAAATTGGTGCAGAATATACCCAATATGCCGTCAACTCGCATTTCCCCGCATTGGGTGCTGGGTTTGTCGCCGTATCTCTCCTCTTCTTTGCTTTTACCACCATCATGGCCTATTATTATATTGCCGAAACCAACCTAAGCTACCTGGATAAAAAAGGCCGCAAATGGGCCGTGTGGACACTTCGCATCTCGATTCTTTTAGCTACATTTTACGGATCCATTAAAACCGCCGAAGCCGCCTGGACCTTGGGTGATATTGGAGTAGGATTGATGGCCTGGCTCAACGTAATTGCTATCCTGCTGCTGAGAAAGCCTGCATTAAAAGCCTTTAAAGATTATCAGCAACAGCGCAGAGCTGGGAAAGACCCTGTATTTGATGCTGAGGCCCTGGGCATTAAAAATACAGAACAGTGGTAATCACCTAAATTAGCTTATTCCCTAATTCCTGAATTTTAGTTCCGCCAGTTATGCTACAAAAATCACCCATCGACAAAATTATTGCACCTGTAAGCCGCTTCATCCATCTCGAATATACCAGCGGTATTGTTTTATTGATTAGTGTGATTATCGCAATCGTATGGGCAAATTCTGCCTACCATGATTTTTACGAACATTTTTGGCACATTAACTTTTCTATCGGCTTTGATGGTTTTACATTAAGTCACCCCTTACACATCTGGATTAACGACGGCCTGATGGCCATATTCTTCTTTGTCATCGGTCTGGAGCTCAAAAGGGAATTTATGGAGGGCGAACTCTCTTCGATCAGTAAAGCGGCGCTGCCTATGTCCGCAGCACTTGGCGGGATGATGGTTCCGGCATTGATCTATTTTTATTTAAATAAAGGAACAGACGCCAGTCATGGCTGGGGAATCCCGATGGCAACCGACATAGCCTTTGCACTTGCCTTACTTTCAATGGCCAGCAAACACATTCCCACCTCAGTCAAGGTTTTTTTATCCGCGCTCGCCGTGGCTGATGACCTGGGTGCGGTACTCGTCATCGCTTTCTTCTACACCGAACAGATCTATTACCTGCCCCTGATCATTGCGGGGAGCTTTTTAGCAGTGCTGGTCATTGGCAACCTGATGGGTATCCGAAACAGCACCTTTTACCTGTTAATCGGTTTCGGCGTCTGGGTAGGTTTTTTACTCTCGGGCGTACATGCCACGATAGCTGGTGTATTGGTCGCTTTTACCATTCCCGCAGTTACCAGGATTAATGAACATATCTATTCAGACAACCTGCGTAAGTTATCTTATGACTTTGAACAGGATATACCGGAAAAGGGAGCCTTAATTACCGATAAGCAAAACAAGACCATTCAAAAGGTAAGGGCCCTGAGTATGGCTGCCGAGACACCGTTACAGACAATAGAACACAGCTTGCACCCTTGGGTGGCCTTTGGCATTATGCCCCTGTTTGCCTTATCCAATGCGGGCATTGTAATTGGATCAGACTTCTTTTCCTCCATCGTCAATCCTATCTCCCTCGGCGTAGCCGGCGGCTTACTCTTTGGTAAATTCGTAGGCATCCTACTCTTTTGCTGGGTGATGATCAGATTGAAACTAGCCAAACTACCGGAACAAGCGACCTGGAGACACCTTATCGGTGTTGCATTACTAGCGGGAATTGGTTTTACCATGTCCCTGTTCATCAGCGGACTTGCCTTCAAAAATCCCGTCCTTATGGACCAAGCGAAATATGGCATTCTGATTGCATCGGTAATAGCGGGAATCCTCGGAACAATTGTGCTGAAAAGTGTGTCAAAACCGCTGAAGGACAACTAGTCTAATTCATCCAAACCAGGATTTTCAAGCCTGCCCTTTCTCTTCATGCCCCATCCATGACTGGTGTTTGATTCGACATCCAGCAAAGGTTAAAATGCGTTAAAAATATTTTTTGTACCTTTGTCAGACCTTCAAAACACCAGAAGGGAATTATTCACCCTTTTTCTTAGGGCAATTTATCCGGCAAATCCAAGCCGGACTTACATCTTAAACCCCCGATAAATTATGCAGAGAAGATTACTCATAGTTTCTAACCGTTTACCGCTTACCATTGAAAAGAAGGACAACCTGTATATTCCCAGGCAATCATCAGGCGGGCTCATTTCCGCAGTTGAAGCCTACCTAAACAGCAACGGGAAATACGAATTTTCGGAGCAGCTGTGGGCGGGAGTACCTGGTGTTGAGCGGGAAGTATGGGATAAAACAGAACTAGCGGAATCCCACTACCAGTTTATGCCAATTTTTACAACTGACGAAGATTATGAGCAATATTATAACGGTTTCGCCAACTCCCTGCTCTGGCCGCTTTTTCACTACTTTCCCTCCTATGCAGAATACGAACCAGCATTTTTCGAAGCCTATCTGTCGGTAAACAAAATATTCTGTGAAACTCTTTCGGAGAAAATTCGTGAGGATGATGTAGTCTGGATACATGATTATCACCTGCTTCCCCTGGCAGGAATGCTAAGGGAAAAACATCCCAATATTACCATAGGGCTATTCATGCACATTCCCTTTCCCTCTTATGAGCTATTTAGGGTCATTCCAAAAAAATGGCAGCGTGCGCTGCTGGAAGGCATGCTTGGCGCCGATCTCATTGGCTTTCATACTTCCGACTATGTCGCACACTTTTTAAAATCCGTAGATGTTGCTTTGAAAACTACTCACGATAATCAATATATTCAATGGGGCACCAGGCAGGTTCAGGTAGATGCGTTCCCGATAAGTGTTGATTTCAGCTTGTTTCATGATGCCTTTCATCAACCGACAGTTCAGTCTTTAAGGAAAAAATACCACGCGATAAAAGAAAACAAAAAAATGCTGTTTTCTGTAGATCGCCTGGACTACACAAAGGGCATACATAACAGGCTCGTCGCCTATGAAAGATTTTTGCAGCAGCATCCCGAATATAGAGGAAAAGTTGTATTTATTTTAGTGGTTGTCCCTTCAAGGGATGCTATAGTTAAATACAGCGAGGGAAAAAAAATGATCGACGAGTATATCGGTAACCTGAACAGCTCCATGGGCACTATTAGCTGGCAACCCGTGATCTATCAATATGACCATTTGACCTTTGATGAACTGGTTGCACTCTATACAGCTTGTGATGTGGCACTGATCACTCCTCTGCGCGATGGGATGAATCTGGTTGCAAAGGAATTTGTTGCCAGCCGCCAGGATCAAAGCGGTGTTTTAATACTCAGTGAAATGACAGGCGCATCTGCCGAATTAACGGATGCCTTGCTCATCAATCCAAATGATACAGATGAAATTGCTGACTCTATAGCTTCCGCATTAGAACTGGCCCCGGATGAACAAAAAAGTCGCCTGGAAAACATGCAGCAAACCATCAGAAAATATGATGTCAATGCCTGGGCTGTAGACTTCTTTGGTGAACTCAAAAAAGTAAAATCCCTGCAGTTGAAATTTGAAGTTAAGTTTCTTGACAACTTTGGAAAAGCAGGGATCCTTAGTAAATATGAGTCAAGTGAAAAGCGTTTACTATTACTTGACTATGACGGCACACTGGTTAATTTCTCAAAAATCCCATCCCAGGCTTCCCCAAATACTGAGCTGCTGCAATTGCTGACCGATCTTTGCCAGGACCCTAAAAACGAAGTGTATATCATCAGCGGCCGCGATAGTCAGACACTTGGAAACTGGCTTGGCCATTTGCCCATCGGCCTGATTGCAGAACACGGCGCAAAACACAGGCATAAGCAAAGTAAATGGTCAAACGAAGCGCTGGCGGAATCTATAACATGGAAAGATAAAATCGAGGAAATCATGCAGCATTATGTGGTAAGAAGCCCTAATTCATTTATTGAAAAAAAGGAATTTTCTCTAGCCTGGCACTACCGGAATGCCGATCCTTTTTTGGCGGCCAGGCGCGCCAGGGACCTTTACGAAGAACTTGTTGAATATACCCTTCAAATGCCTCTGGATGTACTCAATGGACACAAAGTAATAGAAGTAAGAAACCGGGGAATAAATAAAGGGATTGCAGCGGCCAGGATTCTGGAGAAAGACACGTACGACTTTGTATTGTGTATCGGCGACGATCAAACTGATGAAGACATGTTCAAAATACTCGCTAACCGAAAAGGCGCTTACACCATCAAAGTGGGGCATCAGGCGTCCTTTGCACAATACAATTTGTACACTCCCTTCCTGGTTTCCTCTTTGCTCGAAATGTTGGCCGGCACCTGTACAGAAGCATATAATTAACCCAATTTATAATTTAAATCACTAGAATTTGGCATTAAAAAGAAAAACACCGAACAGGGGCGCACGAATGCCCTTCAAAAAGAAAGAAGCAGAACACAAGATCAATCAATTGATCACCTCAAGCGAAGTCAGGGTAACTGGCGATGACATAGAATCAGCCATATACCCATTGGCTCAAGCCTTACAGATCGCTGAAGAACAAGGACTGGACCTGGTGGAAATATCCCCTAATGCCACACCGCCCGTTTGCAGGATCATCGATTATACTAAATTCCTTTTTGAAAAAAAGAAAAAAGAAAAGGAAATCAAGTCAAAAACCAAGCAAACCATTATTAAGGATATACGCTTCGGACCAAACACCGATGATCATGATTTTCAATTTAAGCTCAAACATGCGGTTTCCTTTCTGGAAAGTGGAGAAAAGGTCAGGGCATTTGTACATTTCAAGGGAAGATCCATTGTTTACAAAGATCGGGGAGAAATACTTCTACTCAAATTTGCTCAGGCGTTGGAAGAAGTAGGTAAAGTTGAATTATTTCCCAAACTAGAAGGCAAGCGCATGTTCCTTACCATTGGTCCAAAAAATAATAAACGATAATACTCAAGGGCGGGACTGATCAACCAATGATCAGTCCCAAAAATAGCTCTGCATCAGGACGAAGGCACATGTTGCCTATTCATAAAAACCGTTTGTGTAGGATAAGCAAATTCGATCCCTTTTTGCTCAAAGGCCTCAAAAATATCCAAATAAACAGACTGTTGGTTATCCATATATAGGTTATAATCCGGATCCAACACGTAATACACAACTTCAAACTTGAGGCTGAAATCACCATAACCGGAAAAATGGGCGCGGTCAAATTGTAGTATCGGCCTTTTTATAATTATTTCCCTTATCAGATCCGGAATTTCAGCTAACTGCGCGTGACTGGTCTGGTAAGTGAGCCCTAAAGAAAATACGACCCTCCGTTTTTCCATACGCTTAAAATTGTGCAGCCTTGAATTGGTTAGGTCTGTATTCGCACAAACCAACTGCTCACCACTTAAGGTCCTGATTCTTGTTGTTTTAATGCCAATATACTCAATTACGCCGTTCTTGTCCCCCACCACCACAAAATCACCAACCTCAAACGGGCGGTCAAAAAAGATCACAAAATAACTAAA
>CBFGNP010000270.1:0-6265 GCA_965650095.1 uncultured Pedobacter sp.
ATGCTGCCACAAACGCCAAGAATTACTTTTTTATTTTTAAGCATGGTTTAAGGAATGCATGGATGCAATTTAACCCCTATGCGTAATTTTATTGTTGCTCTTTAGCAGGATTTCTGAAATAGATCTTGTCATTCAGGAACTCATCAATTGCAATTAAGCTCGGTTTCGGCAAGCGCTCATAGTGTTTGCTGATCTCAATTTGCTCTCTGTTTTCAAAAATCTCTTCCAGGTTGTCATTAGAAGAAGCAAACTCAGCTAACTTGCCGTGTAGTTCTTCTTTCATATTGTTGGATATCTGATTAGCCCTTTTGGAAATAATTACTAAAGACTCATAAATATTTTTTGTTTTCTGATCTAGATCATTAACATTTCTGGTAACCGTAGTGTTCGGTACAGCGGGTTTATTCGTGTTCATTATTTGATGGGGGTTTTTGTTATTGTCGTGGTCGTATCTGATTTAGCATCCTTTGCAAGTAATGCTTTATATTTTTCCTGGTTCTTAGCAACTTCAGCAAGAAATTGCTTTGCATTTTCTATCCCGGCTTCACTCTCCTTTTTCAAAGCTTTCGCCTCATCCAATAGTTTGCTTTGCGGATGGTTCTCAATAAATTCGTCTGCATAAGCAATAGCTTCATTATACCTGTCCTCCTGACGTGTCTCTAAACTATTTTTTGCGTATTCAAATTGCGACTTGATAATCAGGAGGTCCATTTCCTCTGCATATTTAATATCCGGAAAATCAATCTGTGCATTTTTCAGGGCAATAACCGCAGCTTTGTAATTGCTCACATCATAACCACCAAGGTCGTAATACAATTTCGCATTTGCGAAGGCCTTATCTTCCAGTTTCGCACGCAACAGTCCAATGTATTTACTGGCATCTGCAGCCCGCTCGCTTTTAGGATAAAAGTTGATGAACAATTGTAACGCATCTATAGCTTTATAGGTGTTTTCCTGGTCCAGACTAGGTGCAGGTGAATCAAGGTAATAACAATATGCGCTCATATATCTGCATTCCTCAGCATATTTGCTGGTAGGATAGGTGTCTGCAAATGATTTGAATTGATATCTTGCGGTTGTGTAATCCTTTATTTTATAAAGGGTCAAGGCATAGTGATAGTTTAACTCTTCAGCTTCGGCCCTTCCCCTGTATTTTTGAGACAGATCCTCAAACAGAATTAAAGCTTTTGAGTAATTTTTTTTGTTATAGAGACGCATAGCCTCCTGATATTTTTTGGCGACGTCATTGCTCAATCTGATTTTTTCAAACTGGCTTTTGCAACCCGCAATAGTAAGGGTTATTATGGTGAAACTTAAGAGTAGTACGTGTTTAATTTTAAACATTCTGCAAAGATAAGGTAATAATACGATAACGTCAATTAAAAATAACAGGACGCTAAGCTATGTAAAGGCTTTGACGGTAGCAAGACGTTAACATAATTTAACAAATGAACTTTTCCTCATCAATATACGGTTAATTAGTCAGTGTATCACCAAATGCAAACCGGGCTGTCTTTTTACAGATAGCCCGGCTGTTCATAGGTAAAATGTGATAGATTAGAATTTGTAGGCTACAGTCGCCATAAATTGTCTAGGATTGATAGGATTTACACTGTAGTTTTCGTGAACAAAGTAGTTTATCTCATCGGTGATGTTGGATAGTTTGCCAAGAATACTGAATCTTTTAAAGGCATATCCTGCGGACAGGTCAAAAGTCGTAAACCCATTTAATGGTATAACACCAGATGACGTTCCTAGTTTATTGGTATTTCTGCCACCATTCCGGTCGCCTGTATAGAATGCAGAAGCACCGAGCTTTAGGCCCCTCAGTGTTCCATTTTGTACAGTATAAAACAAGGTGCCATTTGCTGTATTCTTTGTAGTTCCAACAAGCCGTTCTCCTTCTTCAATGCCACCTGCAAAAGTTGGATTGCCGCTGCCATCTAAGACCGGGCTGCCATCAGGCTTTAATAATGCGGTTTTGTCTAAAGTTTCGGTATAGCGCATGTAGTTGTAACTATAACCGGCAATGAAGTTCAGGCCCTCTACTATTGTTGCAGTGATATCAAGCTCAATGCCATCGCTTTGTGTTTTTCCGGTAAATTCCTTTAGATTTGCATCCGAATTGGGGGTGCCATTTGTGTTCAATAAAGCCTGTTGTGCAAACCTGTCATTTCTGATCTGATAAGCAGTAATATTCAGGGACAATCTTCCATCAAGAAAGTCATTTTTTATCCCCGCTTCATACTGATCTATGATGGAAGGACCCATAGGTGCGTTCGTATTCACATTTATACCGCTGTTTGACGTGAAGTTATTCGCATAACTGGCATACAACGAAGTTGATTTGAAAGGCTGGTAGATCAATCCAAATTTTGGAGAAAAGGCCTTGTCAATTTTTAACGCTGCAGTACCTTTGCTTTCCTGCCCGGTAGCTAAGGTATTGATTGTCGTTACAGGAGTTTCCTGAAAAGTCCATCTTATGCCAGCTAAAACTTTTAACTTGTCGGTAAGGCTGATCAGATCCTGTGCAAATCCGCCAAATCTGTTTACAGTAGCTTTAGTATTGGTGAGCAGTGTAGTTTCTGGCATGATAAAGTTTGAGGGGATATTAAATGATGTCGGATCTAAAAGATTGAGCTGATCATAATATTTTGAGTTTGCGGGAGTAGTTAGCTTGTTAGGGTTGCTAAAGCCAGCCGTAGTAATTTCAGATTGATCACCATCCACACCAACCAGCAGTTGGTGTACTATAGCCGCAGTTTTAAATGTACCATTCAGGTTAATCTGTTGATTGTACGTCAGCTCTCTGATTTTAGAGCGTGTGAGTGCACGGTACCATAAACCCTGCTCATTTGCAAAAGGGCGCTCGCTCGAAAAATAATTTCTGATATACGATTGAACAGCAATAGAGGCACTTAACTTCCAGTTGTCACTGAATTTGTGGTTCAAAGCAGCCTGCAATGTTCCGGTATTTGTTTTGTTGTAAGCCCATGCTGTATTTACGAACACATTTCTGGCTAAAGGCGATATGACATTTCCTACCGTTCCGATACCGAAATCAGGGGTAAAATCACTTTTCAGATAATCGGCCTGAACCAACAGATCAGTTTTTTCATTGATTTTATATAAAACAGACGGATTTATATAAATTCTGTCAGATTTTACTCCGTCTCTGTAACTTCCTGCTTTTTCATAGGAGCCGATCATCCGGTAAGCTATGTTTTCAGAAAGGGGGCCGTAGACATCAACTATTGGTTTATACATATCATAACTGCCAACCCGCATAGATACTTCACCACCCGCCTCAAATTTAGGCTTTTTGGTGACCATGTTTACAACGGCGCCTCCAGTAACACCTCCATAAAGTAAAGCGGCACTACCTTTAAGTACCTCAACTGACTCTAATGTACTGGCCTCAGGCATACCACCTATGGTTGTCCTGGCACCGTTCTTAAACACATTATTTGAACCAAGACTATAGCCTCTGGCATAAAAATTTTCACCTACGGAACCGCGGTTGGCACCCAAGGCTACCCCGTTAACATTTTTCATCACATCACTCAATCGGTTTGCCTGCTGATCGGCAATAACCTTTGCGCCTATAACCTGAACAGATTGTGGAAGATCTTTAGGCGCAATTGCTATTTTACCCAATGTGGTTGGCTTTTGGTTAGGACTTTTATATCCACTAATGGAAACTTCATCAAGCTGTGCCGAACTTTCTGAAAGGAGAAAATTAACTGTCGCTGTTTCTCCCTCTTTCACAGAAACTTTTTGCGTTTGAACCTGTAAACCTACAAATGAAGTTTTTATCGTATAAGTTCCATTTTTTAAATTGATGAAAGTAAAATAACCGTCTTCATCGGAAAGCGTCTTTTTGCTGTTTTCAACGATATATATATTTACATGGGGGGCAGGTTTCCCATCGTTTGTTCTTACCCTTCCCTTAATACTTCCACGTGCTGGCGCCGATGCGAGTTGAGAAAATGCTTCCTGGTTAAACAAAAGCAGCGTTGTAATGATAAAAAATGTGTATAAATATCTCATTTGCTTATTTAGATTAATTCTAATGGCCGCAAATGTAATGTGCTATAAGTTATTCGCCAAATTTATTTAGAATAAATTTAAATAAACTTTAAGAAGTTGTGTGACGGTAAAATCACGGTAGCGAATTAATTGAGAGGTTTGGAAGGATGCGATATGCTTATTTGTTCATTTTAACAGGAATAAAGGACCTTTCTTAAAGGCCCTTTATTCCTTGATCTGAAATCCTTCTGTGAATTAAGCTCTCCGTATCACCTTCAGCAGGATGGCTATAATAGCAATAACAAGAAGAATGTGAATAATGCCCCCTGTATAATATCCACCTAAAAAGCTGATGGCCCAGATGATCACTAAGATGACTGCGATTACATAAAGTAGATTTCCCATGGTTGTATAGGTTAAGTTTAAATTGTTATTGAATAAGACAATTATGTCTTTTATAGCTTAACAAAACAGTTCAAATAAAGTTTTACACCCCACACAGTCGATATCTATCGCATCCTTTACATCCTACCGCTTAATCGGGTCTACTAATTTCGCCTTCAGGTCTATAAGCAGAAAAGCTCTTGCGGAAAACGATTGCATAGTTTTAAAAGCCTATGTTCTTTTTTTATTAATGGATAGTGTTTATTCTTGTTATCACCAGATATAAATGTGTATGTATAAGTTTGTATGATGCTTAAAAGAACCGCGCTGTATGGTGTTATCTTACTGCTGTTTTTGACAGTAAAGGGTACTGCTCAGCTCAAATGCAAGATAGAGCATTATTCAACAGAGGATGGTTTGTCGCATGATGGAGTAATGAGTATCCTGAAAGACCGGGACGGCTTTATGTGGTTTGGCAGCTGGGATGGTATTAACAGGTTCGACGGGCATAACTTTGTTTCCTATAAAACCAGACCCGGTGACAGCTCCAGTTTGAAAATTAACAGAGTTGATAACATAAAGGAAGATCAGGATGGTTACCTATGGCTGGAGGTATATGACAACCAGGTATATCGGTTCAATAAAAAAAATAATAAATTTCTTTCCATATCAGATATTCTTGCAGAGAAAAAGATGAAAAATGTCTTATTTACCGGAGTGGTAATGGCAGGCAAGAATGGGGTATGGTTAACAACTTTTGATAAAGGTATATTTGGCATAAGAAACAGGACTGATGCCAAACCTGAAATTACAAGGTACAGCACAAACTCAAATGATGGCTTTCGCTTGTACTCGGACAGGGTTAATTTCGTACATGGAGATGCGCAGGGAAATATGTGGATTGGTACATCAGGGGGAATTAATTGCTTGTCATCAGATCGGTCAGGAATTTACAAAAATAAGATCATTGATACTCGATTTGCCCGGGGAAGGATATTTACCTGCGCTGCTGAGGAAAAAGAGTATATATGGTTTGGCACGGGAGATGGTCAATTACTCCGATATGATAAGACTTCAGGCCGGTTTACGAAGAAAAGGATTTCGGGCGATAGGGTAAATGATCTGCATATAGCTAAAAGTGGGCAAAGCATTTACGCGACGGTTTACCGGGAGGTCATCACCATAAATAAAACAAGCCTGGAAACTGCTGTATCTTCTTATGCGGGAGTGGGTCCATTGCTATCTATATATGAAGATAGATCAGGGCTTTTATGGATAGAGCCCGAAAAACATGGCCTGGTAAAATACAATCCGATATCCCGGACATTTAAGTACTTTTTCCAGGAGAATGATGCCAATTTTTTCAACACGGCGAAGGAATACAAGGTTTTTGAAGATCATACTGGCCGGGTCTGGATGAGTATGAAAGGGGGTGGTTTTGGTTATTATAATCGGATGACTGATGCTGTCGAGTATTTTTATAATAAACCCGGCTCGGCTGATCATCAATTTTCAAACATTGTGATCTCTAGCTATCTCGACCCTTCGGGTGTATTGTGGCTAAGTACAAGAGATCGGGGGATGGAGAAAATTATTTTTCAGGCGAATGATTTTAAACATAGTCTGCTGGTTACCCATACGCTTAATAAGTCTGACAATGAGATAAGAGGTATCTTCTACGATAGCAACCAGCGACTATGGCTGGGTTCAAAATCAGGGCGCTTATATGTTTACCAAAATGGTAAAAAAGTCGACGATATCTTTGTAAACAAACCGGAAGGAAATATAGGTCTGATCTATGATATCATCCAGGACCATACTGGAACAATATGGTTGGGGACAAAGGGAAACG
>CBFGNP010000271.1:0-6246 GCA_965650095.1 uncultured Pedobacter sp.
CAGAATAGGTAAGTGCAGCAAAGGGGCGCAGACTTAGCGTTCCGCTCTGCTCATCCTTCCTTAGCAACTGGTATGACAAAGACAATTCCGCTCCGTTATGACTCGTTTTCCCTGCATTGTTATAAATGGTTATGCCCTGTTGTACAGATTGTGCGATCAGCTCTCCCTTCATGTCCATTTTAAACAGCGCCAGATCATAAGCCAGCCTGGATCCAAACAAGCTCCCTTTGGCATTGAGTTCATAGTTAAGTGCCCGTTCGGCCTGTAAAACCGGATTTATAGAACCGTCTACGTTCTTGATCTCGGAACTGGAAGGAGGCGAAAATCCCGAGCTTACACTCGCATGTAAACTCAACGCATCACTAAAGCAATGGCTCAGGGCTACTCTCGGGCTTGCCTGAGGGTCAAACTGCTTTACTCCGCTTTGATGCAGCTTTAAATAGTCGTTCACCTTGTAGTTGAGACTGCTATAACTTAATCCCAAAGTTAGCGTCGTTTGAGGGCCAAGTGCTGTTTCTGACTGAAAGAACAAAGCGTATTGTCTATTTCTGTAATCCACATTTGAATTTACCGCGCCTTCCAAGCCATGGTTGTTTACATATTGGGTGCCCTTGGTTAGCCCTTCATTCAACTCAGCCCCGAGGACAAAGCGGGTAGGCAGGGTGACAAAGTGCGGATCGTAACTGAACCGGGTCCTTCCTCCATAGCTCTGATAAAAATTTCTGATATAGGCATAAGGAAGTGGGTGATCGAGATCGTAAAAATAAGTAAATACACTGGTGTGATTTGAAAACTGATCATTGAATTGGTATTGCTGTCCCAATCCGATGCGTGTCCAAGTTTGATATCTGCCGGCTTGCTTGTCCAGATTAGTTGCATTGGCCTGTAAAGGATCTGCTGAAACCTGATCTGCTGTAAGCGACCCCGGGATCTTTGAGTACTGGGTGGTCTTGTTCAACATCAAAGTAATGATGCGTTTACTGCTTGGAAAAAGCTGAAAGTTACCCGTCAGGAATCTGCGCATATCATTACTGTGCTGCCGGTAGCCACTATATTCCTGCCAACCATAGGAGACGTAGCTGTTTAGCATATCCCCTCCACTACGGTAAGTGGTGGCCAAACGGCGTAAACCATAAGCGCCGGTTAAAGCGGAAGCTTCCAGGCTTTCCTCCTGGTAGGGCGCACGCTGCAACTGAAAGTTAATTACACCGCCGGTACCGGCACCATAAATACTTGAGGCCGGCCCTTTCATCACTTCCGCCGTGCCAATACCGTTCACATCAAGTGCCTCGATCCTTGTTGTGCCATCGGCCTCGGTAACCGGAATTTCGTTGACGTAGACCCTGATGTTGCGAATGCCGTAAGCCGCGCGGACGCCATTTCCGCGGATGGAGATGCGGGCTTCAGAAAGCGTGCTTTGATCCATACGTACACCTGGAATCCCATTCAAGGCAGATTGTAAGGACATTCCGTTTCCCTGATTGATGTCTTTCCGGGTGAGGAGCGCGATTGCTCCTGCCGTTTCCTTGATGGTTTTATTGCTATTGTTATATCCAGTAACGTGAACTTCGTTCAGATTCACACCATCGGCCTCCAGTTGCACGTTCAGTTCGTATTCCTGACTGCTAATTTTAATAGTCTGAATTTTATAGCCTCTAAGTACGGCCATTACTTTTTCACCCGGCTGGCTGGAATCGATTTCGAAAGTGCCACTCGCATCCGATTTAGTAAGCTGCCGGGATTGGGTATCCATTATAATTACCCCAGCCAAAGGCTGCCGGGTTTGAGCATCATAAATATGGCCCTTAAGGGGATGCGTCTGTGCATAGGACTGTAATGAAAGCATCACCAGCCCGATAAATAGAAATAGGTATCTGACGGTCATGACTATTTATATTCTTTTAATAAAATGTCCATATCATCCATCAGCTGCCTTACTTCCTTATCCTGGGTCCCATCATATGCCCCTCTGATCCGTTTTTCTTTATCCACCAGCACCAGGTAACCCTGGTGCACAAAACCACCGGGAGCATTTTTATCCTCTTGCGCCACTACCAGATAATTGCGTTCAGCTAATGCATAGATCTCATCCCTTGTTCCCCAAAGGTATTCCCATTGTGTACCTTCAACGCCTAATTTTGTGGCATAAGTTTTCATTCTTGAAGGAACATCGTACTTCACATCAATAGTATGTGAAGCCAGTTTAACTTGCGGGTTGCCTTTATATTTTTGATATACCTTTAAAAGGTTTCGGTGCATCACCGGACAAATGGTGGGACAAGAAGTAAAGAAAAAATCTGCGACATAGATGGCTCCTTCAAAATCTTTCTCTGTCACCGCAACACTATCCTGATTGAACAGTTTAAAAGCTGGTATGGTGCGAAAAGAAGAATCAGTTATGGTCTTGCCCCCTACTACCCGCTCTGAAGTTTCCAACTGTAAAAAGGGCAAGCGTTTCGGCTTATCTTTACAGCTTAACAACACCATAGCTACAAAAAACAAACATATTCCTACGGTTTTCATTATTTCTTGAATTTATCCAGGTAAACATTAGACAAGCTGATCTCTTTTTTATAGAGGCTGTCGACCGCAGCAATTTTAGCTTTTTCATCCTCAAAGTACTGTACGGCAACGGGATCTGACTTACCAGTTACATCCGGTTCAAAGGCGTGCATCCAATCGTTCATCCGGTCTTCGGCTTTCGAAAGGTCCCCGATCAGCGCAATCATTCTTTCTTTCTCCTTTACCGTATCAACATCTGGAAACCGTGCTTTTAATCCTTTCAAATCTTTTAGCAGGGAATCCAGCTTCATCTGGTTCTTTACAATTACTTCATGATCGGCCATGACCAGATCATGAAATTGCATGACCTCATCACGTACCGTTTTATAATTCTTCTCTTGTTTTTGTTGTTGATTACAGGCAATTGCAACAATTGCCACGAATATTATTCCTGTTATGATCTTCATTGTTATTTAATATTGACAGGCCCTTGTTAACCGCAATGATAGCGTATTAACCAAGTAACGGCCATGTTAACCAAATTAATAGGCCTATGTTAACCAGCACTTAGTACCAGAACAAACCACCTATTAGCTAAAAATTTATCGGAGGTGAATTCAATAACATACCCACATTGCACGTGAATCCGACGCCTGGCAGAACATGTACTAACACACCTGCCAGGGATATTACACTTGCCGGGAATATTACACCTGCCGGGAATATTACACCTGCCAGGAATATTACACTTGCCAGGTAGATAAATTAAAAATTTACCTTCTCAGAAGAGGCATCGGAAGTTTTGTCCTTCTTCAGGACAAAAGGTTCCAGCCTCCGAAGAGAACGGTTAATTTTTCCTGTGGCGGCTGAAATACAGCAGGATGATTGTCCTGTGGTATCCCCAATGAAGTAGGGATGTGAAGTTTGATTCTCGCGAATGCATACTGTTTAAATACGATTGGTGTTACCACCAGGGCGTCCTGAACCTGTGGTTTCTGGGATTGATGTTCTTGTTTTGCTTCCTTTTCCTGCGCCTGTTTTAGCTTTTTCATCAGGTAACACTTGCCATTGCAATGCAGCTCCGGTTTGTTTTTATTGACACAAAGTTCTGCCGCAATGTACTTTCTGTTGAGCTCAAAACCTGCAAAAACAAACAGGTTTGCGAAGTTTGCCATAGACAAACTAAACAAAAGCACAATGGAAATTGGTTTCAGTAGCATTTCTTTGCAAATGTAAGTATCCGCGACGAGGATTGCTTTAAAAAAAAGAATTTTTTACGATAAAACGGTCCTCAGGTGACCTTTAGCCAGTTCAATATGAACGCCGCCTTGCGCTCCCAGCCTGGCTGCCCCAGTACGAAGTGGTTATGACCTGGAAATTCCTTGTAATGAAGCACCGAATTATTTTTCGAATACTTTTTATAGTTCCGGTAATTCAAATGTGCGGGTATGATGTTATCGATACTGCCGGAGGTAAACAGCAATGGGGCATGCTCTTTTTTATAATCTACTTTTGCGGTTCGGGTTAAACCACCTCTGGCAACAATTTTTGATTCAGGTATGGTAAACTTTTGATAGGCTATATTCTGTTCCTCCAGGGGCATTTCATTGACAACTGCATACTGCCAGTCTTTAAAAGACATTAAATATGTTTTTTTTACTGACGTAAATAATCCCAGGGATTTCCAGGCTGTCTTAAAGAAAGGGAATTCATAAGGGAATACGCCCAACGTGGGGACAGAGTGAATAGCCACCCCTGCATCTGCCAGTCCCTTGTTCAAAATGATCTGTGTAATTAATCCACCTAATGAGTGGCCGATAACGATCGGCTTATCAGGAAAGCCTGCTACAAAAGCCACATAATGATCAACCAGTTCAGACAAGGTTAAAGTCGCCAGGTCTGTATCCTCAGGTTGTCTGCGACGCAATTCTGTTGCAGTGCCATTTTTAAACGGCCATGCAGGGGCGTGAGTGGTGTATCCATTACTTTCGAAATAAGTTCTCCACTCGTCCCAGCATCCATTGGTAACGAATGCGCCTGTAATGAACACGATGTTTTTAGCGGTAATTCTCCCCATAAAGGCTTACACATTTGCTGCAAAAAAATAAAAAAAATACTTGAAACAACAGGGATGCAGGGAGTAATATACAAAAAAATTAACCAGCCAGAAATTTAGGCATAAAAAAATCGCTTCACACTAATGTGAAACGATTCGGCACATCATATTCTTTGGCGTTGTTGAAGCTTTCTTCTAAAGTTTAATCTTTTTTAGACTGTCGAAGCTGCCCCCATTTAAGGTAGGTCGCGCCCCATGAAAACCCGGCACCAAAGGCCGTAAGTATCATTTTATCACCGTATTTAAAATCGTCTTTGAAGTCCCACAAGCACAAAGGGATGGTTGCAGCAGTAGTATTGCCGTAACGATCTATGTTCACTTTGACCTGTCCGGCAGACAAACCGAGATAATCGCCCACCGATTGGATGATCCTTAAATTTGCCTGATGCGGGATCAGGTAATCAATCTGCGTACTGACTAGGTCGTTCGACCTCAAAACTTCATTGCAGGTGTCTGTCATACCCTGAATGGCAGCTTTAAATACTACCCTTCCATCCTGACGTACATAATGGAGCCGCTCATCCAATGTAGCCTGTGATGCAGGAAATTTAGAACCGCCAGCCGTAACAATCAGATTTTCCTTGCCACTACCATCCGTTCTGAAAAAGCTGTCCATTAAGCCAACGGGCTCTTCAGTTTGTTCCAGTAAAACCGCTCCGGCACCATCTCCGAAAAGGATGCAGGTATTGCGGTCGGTATAATTTACTATGGAACTGTTTTTATCCGCGCCGATTACAATCACTTTTTTACAGCGACCGCTTTCAATCATACTGGCGCCAAGCGTTAAGGCATATAAAAAACCGCTGCAAGCTGCATTGGTATCAATTCCCCAGGCATTTTTTAATCCTGCTTTTTCACACACCATACTTCCTGTACTGACCATTACGTAATCAGGTGTAGAAGTAGATACGATCACACAATCTATCTCATCCGGATCAACACTGCTATCTTCCATTAATCTCTTCAGCGCATAGGTAGCCATATCTGAAGTAGCAATATTGGGGTCGTTTACAATCCTTCTCTCTTTTATCCCAGTCCTTGCAACTATCCATTCATTATTGGTATCCACCATTTTTTCGAGGTCGTGGTTACTCAGAACCGTTTCCGGAACATAACCTCCGACCGCGGTAATCACCGCATTTTTCCTTATTCTCATTGTGCGTACGTAATTCTGTAAAGGAAGGCAGGTGCCATGCCTGCCTTCCTTTTTTTTACAAAGTTACAGCTTCTTCCACAGATTCCCGCAGTACTTTTGCAGCAGCTACCATTTCTGTTAACGCTTTCTTAGTTTCCTCCCAATGTCTGGTCTTTAAACCACAGTCCGGATTTACCCAAAGCTGAGCTGCCGGAATGACCTTTCTGGCTTTTTCAAGCAAAAAAATCATTTCCTCTTTGGCTGGGACGCGGGGCGAATGAATGTCATACACGCCCGGCCCGATTTCGTTGGGATACTTGAAATCAGCAAAAGCATCAAGCAGCTCCATTTGCGAGCGCGAGCATTCGATGGTAATCACGTCCGCATCCATGTCGGCAATGTTCTGAATGATGTCATTGAATTCAGAATAGCACATGTGCGTATGGATCTGTGTATCATCCTTTACTCCGCTGGCGGAAATCCTGAAGGCACG